>CANSYV010000024.1 GCA_947651335.1 uncultured Lachnospiraceae bacterium | reverse complement strand
TCAATTAGTTTTAAATTAAATTATTTTGATTATCAAACAAAACAGAGGAATCAATATGGCTGTAAATATATGCGGGACGGGATCATTTTTACCGTCCCATGTAATGGATAATAACGGCATTGCAGAATTGGTGGATACCAATGATGAATGGATCAGGGAGCGGACCGGCATCGCCAGAAGACACATCGTAGATGGGGAGACTACAGTTTCCATGGCCTGTGAAGCGGGAGAGAGAGCGCTTGTTCTGGCAGGTATTTTGGCAGAGGAGATAGACCTGATTGTGGTGTCCACCATATCTTCCAATGTGGTCCTTCCCTGTGCGGCATGTGAGGTTCAAAAGAAACTGGGGGCAGTAAATGCCACATGCTTTGACCTAAGTGCTGCCTGCACAGGGTTTGTGCTGGCCTATAATACCGCGGCGGCTTACCTGTCCGGCGGGATTTATAAGACAGCGCTGATCATTGGGAGTGAAAGCCTCTCCAATCTTACCAACTGGAAAGACCGGGGAACATGTATTTTATTTGGAGACGGGGCGGGAGCCGCGGTGCTCAGAGCAGACAGCCGCAGGATGTACATTCCTGTGACACATTCTGACGGAGACAAAGGCAGTGCCCTCAGCTTGAAAAGCCGCCATGACACAAATGTGCTCACGGCAGGGGAAACTTCCGGGGGAAAGCGCGATTACGGCACAGACGAATATTTCATGAGAATGGACGGAAAGGCAGTATTTCAGTTTGCCGTAAAGAAGGTTCCCCAGGCTGTGCGGGAAGTTCTGGAGAAGAATCAGGTCAGACAGGAAGAAATTGCCTGGTTTCTGCTCCACCAGGCAAACAAAAGGATTGTGGAGTCAGTGGCAAAGCGGCTGGGAGAGCCCATGGAAAAATTCCCCATGAATATTCAGGAATACGGCAATACATCCTCGGCCAGCATTCCCATTCTGCTGGATGAGATGAATCGAAAAGGCATGATAAAGCCAGGGCAGAAGATTGTCATGGCAGGATTCGGCGCAGGGCTCACATGGGGAGCTTCTATAGTTGAGTGGATGTAACATTTAGTTTTGAATGATAGAAAGAAACGGGGTTTTAAAATATGCAGACAGAATTAACCAGAAAGTTGGGGATTGAATATCCGATTATTCAGGGAGGCATGGCGTGGGTGGCTGAATACCATCTGGCGGCGGCTGTATCACAAGCAGGCGGTCTGGGTCTCATCGGCGCGGCAAATGCCCCGGCAGACTGGGTGAGAGAGCAGATTCGGGAGGCGAAGAAGCTGACAGATAAGCCTTTTGGTGTGAATATCATGCTGATGAGTCCCTATGCCGATGAGGTGGCCAAAGCAGCGGCGGAAGAAGGGGTGAAGGTAATTACCACCGGAGCGGGCAATCCTGAAAAATATATGGACATGTGGAAAGAGGCAGATATCCGCGTGATTCCAGTGGTTGCCTCCGTAGCTCTGGCCAAACGCATGGAGCGCTGCGGCGCAGACGCGGTGGTGGCAGAAGGCTGTGAGTCCGGCGGACATATTGGGGAGAGCACCACAATGGTTCTGGTGCCCCAGGTGGCAGACGCGGTACAGATTCCGGTGATCGCCGCTGGGGGGATTGCGGACGGCAGAGGCATTGCCGCGGCATTTATGCTGGGGGCAAAAGGGGTGCAGATGGGCACCTGCTTCGTGGTGACAGACGAATCCCAGGTACATGATAATTACAAAGAGCGGATTTTAAAAGCAAAAGACATTGACACAAGGGTGACAGGCAGAAGCACAGGCCATCCCATCCGCACCCTGCGCAATGAGATGACAAAGAGATATACAGAGCTGGAAGAACAGGGAGCCAGCTTTGAGGAACTGGAGCATCTGACTTTAGGAGGTCTGAGAAATGCCGTGGTAGAAGGCGATGTAAAAAATGGAAGTGTCATGGCAGGACAGATCGCCGGCATGGTGAAAGAGCGGATGTCCTGTAAGGAGCTGATTGATAAACTGGTGAGAGAGACGGATGCATTGATGAAGGGAGTGGGTCTGTATGAGTAAAACAGCATTTATTTATCCGGGGCAGGGAGCACAGAAAGCGGGCATGGGCGCGGATTTTTATGAAAAAAGCCCTGTTGTCAGGGAGATTTTTGACCAGGCATCGAAAGTCCTGGATTTGGACATGAAGGATCTCTGTTTTGAAAAAAATGAGAAACTGGACCTGACAGAATATACCCAGGCGGCCCTGGTTACCACTTGCCTAGCCATGACGAAAGTTGTGGTGGAAACGGGGATTACGCCGGATATTACAGCCGGGCTCAGCCTGGGAGAATATGCGGCCATTGCCGCGGCGGGGGGCATGGATGATATGGATGCCATCCGTCTGGTGAGAAAAAGAGGGATTCTCATGCAGAACACAGTGCCTGCCGGGGAAGGAGCCATGTGCGCGGTGATGGCCATGGACGCGGAGAAGATAGAGCAGGTTATAGCAGACATTCCGGAAGTGGAAGTGGCAAATTATAACTGTCCCGGGCAGATTGTCATCACCGGGAGAAAAGAGGGAGTGGAAACAGCGGCGGTGAAATTGAAAGAAGCCGGTGCCAGACGCACTATGATGCTCAATGTAAGCGGCCCCTTCCATTCTCCTATGCTGAAACCGGCTGGAGAAGAACTGGCCAAAGAACTTGTCTCCGTGCAGATGCACCCCCTCCAGATCCCTTATGTGACCAATGTGACGGCCCGGAAGGTGGAAGATATTGGAGAGACTAAGGAGCTTCTGGCCAGGCAGGTGAGTTCACCGGTGCGCTGGATGCAGAGCATGGAATACATGATCGCTGAGGGCGTAGAAAGGTTTGTGGAAATCGGGCCGGGAAGTACACTGGCAGGGTTTATGAAAAAAATCAATCCAAAGAGCAGAGTCTATAATATCAACTCCTGGGAAGATGTGGAGAAGACGGCAGCTGCTCTGAAAGGAGAAGAATAGATATGTTATCGGGAAAAACAGCGGTTGTAACAGGAGCATCCAGGGGAATCGGAAAAGCCATTGCGCTGAAACTGGCATCCCAGGGGGCCTCTGTGGTGGTAAATTACAACGGTTCAAAAGAAAAAGCCAGAGAGGTGGAGCAGGAAATCCAGGCTCAGGGAGGAACTGCGTCTGTCTATCAGTGTAACGTGGCAGATTATGAACAGTGTGAAACATTTATCCAGGATGTAATCAAACAATATGGACGTGTGGATATCCTGGTGAACAATGCAGGGATTACCAAAGACGGACTTCTGATGAAAATGACGGAAGAAGATTTCGACCAGGTGATGGATACCAATCTGAAAGGGGCATTTCATACCATCCGTTTTGTATCCCGTCAGATGTTAAAACAAAAAAGCGGACGTATTATCAATATGTCATCGGTTTCCGGTGTGGCGGGAAACGCAGGCCAGGCCAACTACGCGGCATCCAAAGCGGGGCTCATCGGCCTTACCAAGGCTGCGGCCCGGGAGCTGGCATCCAGAGGGATTACAGTTAATGCCATTGCGCCTGGATTTATTGAGACGGATATGACCAGCGTGCTGCCGGAAAAAGTGAAAGAGGCTTCTGTGGCGCAGATTCCTCTTGGAACATTTGGAAAACCGGAACATGTAGCCGCGGCTGTGGCATTTCTGGCTTCAGAGGAGGCGGGATATATCACAGGCCAGGTGCTTCATGTAGACGGCGGTATGATTATGTAAGAATCGGGGGAAAAAGAGAAACGATATGAAAAGAAGAGTGGTAGTTACAGGACTTGGGGCGGTAACCCCCCTTGGAAATACAGTGCCGGAATTCTGGGAAGGCATCAAAAAGGGAAACGTGGGCATCGGGGAGATTACAAAGTTTGATACATCTGCCTACAAGGTAAAGCTGGCGGCGGAAGTAAAAGACTTTACAGCAAAAGACCGCATGGACTTTAAGGCAGCCAAGCGGATGGAGCCTTTTTCCCAGTATGCTGTGGCGGCGGCGAAAGAAGCATTTGAAGATGCAGGGCTTGATATGGCAAAAGAGGACCCGTACCGCACCGGAGTGGTGGTGGGCTCCGGTATCGGAAGCCTTCAGGTGGCAGAACGGGAATATGAAAAGATTTTGTCCAAAGGGCCTGCGCGGGTGAATCCCCTTATGGTGCCTCTGATGATTTCCAATATGGCGGCGGGCAATATTTCCATTCAGCTGGGTCTGAAGGGAAAATGCACCAATGTGGTGACAGCATGTGCATCAGGGACCCACAGCATTGGAGATGCTTTCCGTGCCATCCAGTACGGTGACGCGGACGTGATGCTGGCCGGAGGGGCGGAGAGCTGTATCTGTCCCCTGGGAGTGGCAGGGTTTACAGGATTGACGGCATTGTCTACGTCCACAGACCCACTGAGAGCATCGATTCCTTTTGACAAAGACAGAGATGGCTTTGTGCTGGGGGAAGGCGCCGGAGTGGTGGTTCTGGAGGAATGGGAACATGCCAGAGCCCGGGGAGCTCATATCTACGCGGAAGTATCCGGATATGGAGCCACCGGAGACGCTTACCATATCACTTCCCCGGCAGAGGATGGCAGCGGGGCAGCCAAAGCCATGGAGATTGCCATGAAAGAAGGGGGAATTGAGCCTTCTCAGGTGGATTATATCAACGCACACGGCACCAGCACCCATCACAACGATTTGTTCGAGACAAAGGCGATTAAACTGGCCCTTAAAAGCGCGGCATCACAGGTGGTTATCAATTCCACCAAGTCTATGATCGGCCATCTGCTGGGAGCAGCGGGAGGCGTGGAATTTATTACCTGTGTAAAAGCCATCCAGGACGGATTCATTCATCAGACAATGGGATTTAAAAATCCAGATGAGGAGTGTGATTTGAATTACGCTGTTGACGGTCCGGTGGAAAAGGATATCCATTATGTATTGACAAATTCACTGGGTTTTGGCGGACACAATGCCACGCTTCTGTTAAAAAAATATGAGGAATAACAACGGCGCAGCTATAGTCTCAGGAAAGGATTCAAGTTATGGAATTTGAAAATCTTATCAGACTCATTGAGAAAGTATCCCAGTCAGAATTGACAGGGTTGAAATATGAAGAAGGCGGAGTAAAGCTGCATTTGACCAAAAAGCAGGGAGGGATTCAGGTGCAGGCATTGGAAGGGCCTGCCCAGGCGGCTTCCCTGGCCAAAGCAGAGAAAGCGCCGGACTTTGGGAAGAATGCTAAAGTGGTAGAATCTCCGCTGGTGGGCACTTTTTACGCGGCTCCCGACGAGGAGGCAGAACCCTTTGTCCGCGTGGGGGATGTGGTGAAGAAGGGGCAGACACTGGCCATTATAGAGGCCATGAAGCTCATGAACGAGATAGAAAGTGATTATGACGGAACCATAGCGGAAATATACGTGTCAAACGGCCAGCCAGTGGAGTACGGCCAGGAGCTGTTTCGGATTGATTAGGAGATGATAGAGTCATGAAACATTTGGATATTAATCAGATTAAAGAGATTATTCCCCACCGCCATCCATTTCTTTTGTTGGATTATATTGAAGATTATGAGCCTGGGCAGTATGCAGTGGGGTATAAATGCGTATCCTATCGTGAGGAGTTTTTTGCCGGGCATTTTCCCCAGGAGCCTGTGATGCCGGGAGTGCTCACGGTGGAAGCTCTGGCCCAGGCAGGGGCAGTGGCGATTTTAAGTATGGAAGAAAACAAAGGAAAAACCGCTTATTTTGGCGGCATTAATAAATGTAAGTTCAGGGGTAAGGTAGTGCCTGGGGATAAGGTGCGGCTGGAAACCAGGATCATCCGCCAAAAGGGCGCTGTAGGCATCGGGGAAGCTGTGGCCAGTGTGGACGGAAAAACCGTTGTCAGCGCG
Source organism: uncultured Lachnospiraceae bacterium (assembly GCA_947651335.1). GTDB lineage: Bacteria > Bacillota > Clostridia > Lachnospirales > Lachnospiraceae > MGBC164599. Next base: position 4,611 of record CANSYV010000024.1, on the reverse strand, counting down.
GAACTGACATTTATGATCGGATAGGGGGCTGCATGATTAAGAAAGTATTAATCGCCAACAGAGGGGAGATTGCCGTGCGCATCATCCGCGCCTGCCGGGAGATGGGAATTGAGACGGTGGCAGTTTATTCCCAGGCGGACCGGGAAGCCCTTCACACCAAGCTGGCAGATGAAGCCATCTGCATCGGGCCCCCGCCGTCAGCGGAAAGTTATCTGAGTATGGAACGGATTATCAGCGCCACGGTAATTACCCAGGCGGATGCTATACATCCCGGGTTCGGATTTCTGTCAGAGAACAGCAAGTTCGCGGAACTGTGCCAGCAGTGCAACATTACGTTTATCGGGCCGGATGCACAGGTGATTGCCAGGCTGGGCAATAAGCAGGAGGCCAGAAATACGATGGTATCCGCCGGGGTTCCTGTGATTCCTGGGAGTAAAGAGGCCATTTACGACGCTCAGACAGGGGCACAGATTGCCAGAGAAATCGGCTATCCTGTGATTATAAAGGCTGCTCTGGGCGGCGGCGGCAAAGGGATGCGGGTGGCCGAGACGGAAGAAGAATTTGAGCAGAGTTTCCAGATGGCGCAGAAAGAGACCCAGATGGCCTTTGGGGACAACACCATGTATATCGAGCATTATGTCCAGCATCCCAGGCACATCGAATTTCAGATTCTGGCAGACCAGTATGGCAATATCGTTCATCTGGGGGAGAGGGACTGTTCCATTCAGCGGAACCATCAGAAAATGATTGAAGAATCCCCGTCCATTGCCCTGTCAGAAGAACTGCGCCAGGAGATGGGCCAGACAGCGGTACGGGCGGCCAGAGCCGCCGGCTATGTGAATGCGGGAACCATTGAATTTCTCCTGGAAAATTCCGGAAAATATTATTTTATGGAGATGAACACCAGAATCCAGGTGGAGCATCCGGTTACTGAGTGGGTCACAGGCATTGATCTCATCAAGGAGCAGATCCGCATTGCATCCGGGAAAAAACTTTCTTATAAACAGGAAGATGTGCATCTGACGGGCCATGCCATTGAATGCCGTATCAATGCGGAAAACCCCAGCCAGAATTTCCGCCCTTCTCCCGGAACCATCACGGATATGTATCTGCCGGGCGGCAAAGGAATCCGCATAGATTCTGCTATTTACAGCGGGTACACCATTCCCCCTTATTACGATTCTATGGCAGCGAAGCTGATTGTGTGGGCCAAGAACCGGGGTGAGGCGGTCCGCAAGATGCAGAGCGCCTTGGGGGAAGTGATTATTGAGGGTATTGATACCAATGTGGATTATCAATATGAGATTCTGAATCATCCGGATTATCTCTCCGGAAATATTGACGTTGAGTTTATTGAAAATATGCATCAGCAGCTGGAGCAGGGACAGATGGCGTAAATGACCGGCCGGGCCGGCTGAGGGTGCGGCAGAGAAAAACGTAAAGGTGACAGTGTTATGAAATTAGACAATGTGTTTAAAAAAACCAGACTGCCAAAGAGAAGAAGTGTGTTATCTGCGGATGGCGCAAAACCAGAAGTACCGGAAGGCCTTGTGCGCAAATGTAATATGTGTAAAGGGGCCATTATCGCGGAGGATGTGAGAGACGGCTTATATATCTGCCCAAAATGCGGGGGATATTTTCGGATACACGCATACCGGCGCATTGAGATGATTGCGGATGAGGGCACATTTGAAGAATGGGACAAAAGCCTTGCCACGAAAAATCCCCTGAGATTCAGAGGATATGAGGAAAAGCTGGCAGCCCTTCAGGAAAAGACCGGGCTTTCTGAGGCGGTGGTCACGGGAAAGGCGCGGATTGAAGGCGCAGATGTGGTACTGGGTGTCTGTGACGGACGTTTTCTCATGGCCAGTATGGGAGAAGTTGTGGGGGAGAAAATCACAAGAGCTGTGGAGCGCGCCACACGGGAAAGACTTCCGCTGATCATTTTTACCTGTTCCGGAGGAGCCAGAATGCAGGAGGGAATTGTCTCTTTGATGCAGATGGCGAAAACTTCTGCCGCACTGAAACGGCACAGCGACGCGGGGCTTTTGTATATTACGGTGCTGACAGACCCCACCACCGGAGGGGTGACAGCCAGTTTTGCCATGCTGGGAGATGTGATACTGGCGGAGCCCAAGGCATTGATTGGATTTGCCGGACCACGGGTGATTGGCCAGACCATTGGCCAGAAACTGCCAAAAGGCTTTCAGAGGGCAGAATTTCTTCTGGACCACGGATTTATTGATGGAATCGTGGAGCGTCCCCAGATGAAGGAGACCCTCTCCCGGCTGCTGCAGCTCCACAGGGACGGCCAAAAGGAGCCCGAAGCGGCAGAAGATCAGCCAGACCGGATGCCCGCAGGCCAAAGCGGGCCAGGGCAGAGCCGGACGGCAGAAGATCAGTCCGATCAGACGCCCGCAGGCCAGAGCCAGGCAGAACAGAGGCACCGGAAGGCACAGACAGCCAATGCCTGGGGTCGTGTGCTCGCCTCCCGCAAAAAAGGCCGTCCGGTGGGAAAAGATTATATAGAAGCTCTGTTTACGGATTTTACAGAAATGCACGGAGACCGCTTTTTTGCCGATGACCAGGCGATTATCGGCGGCATCGCAAGATTTCACAATATGCCTGTGACCGTGATTGCCCAGGCAAAAGGTTCTGACACGAAAGAGAATATTCAGAGGAACTTCGGAATGCCCTCACCCGATGGCTATCGGAAATCTCTGCGTCTTATGAAGCAGGCAGAGAAATTCCACCGCCCGGTGATCTGCTTTGTGGATACCCCAGGCGCCTTCTGCGGCATAGAGGCGGAAGAACGGGGACAGGGAGAGGCCATTGCCAGAAATATTTACGAAATGTCGGCCCTGAAGGTACCCATTCTATCCATTGTAATCGGTGAGGGGGGAAGCGGCGGAGCCCTGGCCATGGCCACTGCTGATGAGGTGTGGATGCTGGAAAATTCCATTTATTCCATCCTGTCTCCAGAGGGGTTCGCCAGCATTTTGTGGAAAGACAGCGGGAAAGCCCAGGAAGCAGCGGAAGTTATGAGACTTACGGCGGAGGATTTGTACAGACAGGGGATTGTGGAACAGGTACTGCCTGAGCCGGATAATTATACAGTAGAAAATCTGGAAGCGGTTACAGACGTGCTGGAAGAACAGATGGAAAAATTCCTGGCCCGGTATGGGGATATGGATGGAGAGCAGCTGGCACAGCACAGGTATGACAGGTTCCGGAACATGTAGGAGAAAAAAGTATGCAGATTAAGCCATTGAGAATGGGGAATATAGAGGCAGAGCTTCCGATTATACAGGGCGGCATGGGGATAGGTATCAGCCTGGGCTCTCTTGCAGGGGCAGTTGCGAAAGAAGGCGGTGTTGGAATCATTTCTGCCGCCCAGATCGGCTACAGGGAGCCGGATTTTGACCGGAATACGAAGGAGGCCAATCTGAGGGCGGTTCAGAAGGAATATGCAAAAGCCCGTGCTATTGCGCCAAAGGGTGTGATCGGTTATAATATTATGGTCGCCATGAGGGATTATGAGGACTATGTGCGGGCGGCTGTACAAGCGGGGGCAGACCTGATTATCTCCGGAGCAGGGCTTCCCACAGAGCTGCCAAAGATTGCCGGGGATTCACAAGTGAAGCTGGCTCCCATTGTATCTACTGCCAAGTCTGCAAAAGTAATTTTCAAATACTGGGACAGGAAATATAAACGGATGCCGGATCTTCTGGTAATTGAGGGGCCCCAGGCGGGAGGACACCTGGGGTTTACCAGGGAACAGCTGAGGGAATATCTGCCCTCCTATGACCAGGAGGTCAGAGAGATTTTGTCCATTGTGAGAGAATATGAAAACGCATACCATGTCAAGATTCCCACAGCCCTTGCCGGGGGAATTGACAGCAGTGAGGCAGCGGCCCATGCGTTTTCTCTGGGAGCAGATGCCATCCAGGCTGCCACCAGATTTGTCACCACAGAAGAATGTGACGCGGATATCCGTTATAAACAGGCATATATAAATGCGGGCCAGGAAGACATAATCATTGTGAAGAGTCCGGTGGGAATGCCGGGGCGGGCCATTAAAAATTCCCTGATGGAAAAGGTTATGAGCGGTGAAAAGATCCCCCATGGACCCTGCCGCCGCTGTCTGGAGAAATGCAATCCTTCCGAGACCCCTTACTGTATCACAGAAGCGCTGATTCATGCCGCAAAAGGAGAGGTGGAGGACGGACTGCTGTTCTGCGGGGCAAATGCCTACAAAGCAGACCATATAGAAAACGTAAGAGAAGTGATTGCTTCCCTTCTGCCTCAGGGAAGCGGGAATCAGGAAGGGTAAGGCTATGGAAAATGCATATAAGACCATTAATGATACGCTGGTGAGCCTGATCAATAAGATCTGGGAATTGGAAGGGAAAGCCATCATTACAGAAGAATTCAGAGACCTTACCAACAATGATATGCATGTAATCGAAGCAGTGGGGCTGGGCGATGGAGCCAACATGTCCTCCATCGCCAGAAAGCTGGATATTACAGTGGGTTCCCTCACCACAGCCATGAACAGCCTGGTGAAGAAAAAATATGTGGAGCGTTACAGAAGCGAAGAAGACAGGCGGG
>CANSYV010000023.1 GCA_947651335.1 uncultured Lachnospiraceae bacterium | reverse complement strand
CGTACATTTCGGCGTTGTGTTCCAGACCATTGATCAAAGTCTCTATGGAAAATCCCTCGCCCGGGTTGTCCGTGTGTTTTCCTTCATAATCTATCAGCATCCACTGGCCGTCCTGGAGCACGGTGCCATATCCTTCCGTCCCCGTCGCCGGCTCGGAAGGCTCGCCCACAGACGGATCCTCCACAGGCGTCCCTTCCACAGGAGGTTCCTCTGCAGGAGGCTCTTCCGTTATGTCGGTTAACTCGTCCGGCTTGACCGTAGTATAGTCGGACCGGATAAATCCTGTCGTTTCCACCCCGTCGGCAATAAAAATAACCTGATACCATACCCTGCCGTCCGTACCGTCCGCCTTCCCGGTAATTGTCAATACCTTGCCGGTCTGAGTAGTGTTTATGATCCGGCTGGTAGTGGAGGCATTCTGGCGGATACGCACGGAATCCCCCCCGGTCACGGAAGCTTCTGCAGGATTTACGGCTGTCACAGCCACCAGCGGTTCGTCAGGCACAGGCGTCGTTCCGGTTCCTCCGGATGCTGTTCCGGTTCCTCCGGACGCCGTTCCCGTTCCTCCGGATGCCGTTCCCGTTCCGGCGGGAGGCGTCGTACCGTCCGTGATCTGTACCAGGTCAGAACGGATATAGCCAAGGGTTTCGGCATCCACATACACCTCATACCATGTGTAACCGTCGCTGCCCGTCACCTGGCTCCTGATGGAAATCACCTTATCCTTTTCCGTGCTTCCAATGGTTTCGCTGGACGCACTCGGCTCTTTCCTGATATTGGCGCTGGCCGCCGTCACCTTGGCCGCACTCTCCGCATGGCTGACAATGGAAAAAGCATCTGGCAGAAACGCCAACAGAAATACCATGCTTATCGCTGCCACACCCGACAGGAGATACCTTCTCCAATGTAATTCCTTTGTTCCTTCCCACATGCGTGTATGTGCGGTTTCTCATATTCTTCCTGTACCTCGCCTTTCATTTTTTCCTTTCTCCAATATTCCCCAAGGACGTACGCTGTCAGGCGCAGTCCTCCCCGCCTGACGGCTGTCAGCTGAAAAATTGCAGACACGCCCGAACTACAGCTGCTGTCTAAAACCTCAGACACCACACCCTTCGTAAGCGGCGTATCCTCCTCTCTGCCAGCACCCAGCCCCAGCGGGCAGGGCGTGTATATCAATAGGCAGACAATTCAAAGGGCGGTACTAGCGGAGGCGAAATCCACTGCTCAGGAACTGTCCCAAAATAATCTGCAAATAGTTTGCAGGATTTTTCTTCGAGAGTGCTGAGCAAAAATCAGGAGCATAGCGGGCTATGTGACCGATTTTTGCTCAGTGCTGTCGGAGAAAAAGACAAAAAATATTGCAGATTATTTCGGGACGGTTCCTTAACGTAGGTCCGGCGCGAAGGCTCTCCTGAGCGCCGCTGGCCGGAGTTAGCAGTTAGTTCGACGCAGCGTTGCCCGGGTCTGCCTATGATATACACGCCCTGTCCGCTGGGGCGTCCGTCTGCCATAAAAATGCCGCTTACTCCTCCACCACAGCCCGCCCCCCAAGCGCCGCAATATCTTCCTGTATCCTCTCATACCCCCGCTCCACCAGATGGAAGTTCTCCACACAGGTCTCTCCCTGGGCCGCCAGCCCCGCCAGTATCAACGCGGCGCCGCCCCGCAGCTCCTGTGCTTTCACCTGACAGCCTGACAGCCTCTTTACGCCGTCTATATAGGCGTCTCTGCCGTTAAGGCGGATGTGCGCCCCCATGCGCACCAGTTCCTGTGCTGTCCGGAAGCGGTCTTCGAAAATATTTTCCCGGATATGGCTTTTTCCTCTGGCCAGGGTCAGGACCGCCATTACAGGCGACTGAAGATCTGTAGAGAACCCTGGATATACTTCTGTCTCCAGCCGGGTTACCGGGCCGTATGCCCTGGAGGCATCTGCTATCAGTTTACCACCAACCACATCATATTGTCCACCCATTTTCCCATAGATTCCCAAAAAAGCAGACAATTCCGAGACAGGGGGATTTTCCAGGCAGATTCTGCCTCTGGTGATGGCCGCCGCGCACAAATATGTGCCCGCCACAATCCGGTCCGGCGGTATGGTAAATTCACTGTCGTGGAGTTTTTCCGTTCCCCTGATGCAGATTCTTTCGGTCCCCGCCCCTGTCACAGACGCACCCATTCCCTTTAAAAATTCCGCCAGCCATACAATCTCCGGCTCTTTTGCGCAATTTTCCAGGCAGGTGGTTCCCTGTGCCAGTACCGCCGCAATTATTCCGTGTTCCGTGGCCCCTACGCTCTGTCTGGAAAAGCAGATGATGCGCCCTTTTAGACCGGATGTGTATGCCTTTAACATCTCATTTTCATCTTCTATGTGGACGCCCATGGCCTCCAGCAAAGACAGATGGAGATCCACCGGCCTTTTTCCGATCACACAGCCGCCGGGCGGGGCGATGGCTCCTCTCCCAAACCTTCCCAATAACGCTCCCAGCAGAATAATAGAACATCGCATCTGACAGGCATATTCTGCCGGTATGCTGGTATTTTGCAGGCAGGAGCAGTCAAGAGAAAGGGAATTTCCTTTCCAGCTGGTCCTGGCTCCCAGATGGCGCAGTATCTTTTCCATAAAAGACACATCCGCAATTCGTGGACAATTATGCAGAACCGTAGTCCCCCTGTGCAGCACTGCCGCCGCCATCATAGGAAGCGCCGCGTTTTTAGAGCCCTGTATACGAACCGTGCCATTTAACGGGCATCCGCCCTGTATCCGGATACTTTTCAAATCAAACACCTCAAGAACCTCTTATGGATTATCCTATGCACGCGTCTGCTTTTTGTGACGGCTGACACTGAGCGCCAGGCCCATTTCACTGAGCAGAAACAATACAGAAGTTCCCCCATAGCTGATGAAAGGCAGGGTAATGCCTGTGTTGGGTATAGTGTTGGTCACCACCGCAATATTCAAAATCACCTGAATGGCCATATGCCCCATAATACCCACTGCAATCATGGCTCCCATCAGGTCCGGCGCATGGGTGGACACCACCATCAGCCTCCACAGAAGCAGAGCAAACACCACCATAACCAGAAAAGCCCCCGCCAGCCCCGTCTCCTCACAGATAATGGAAAAGATCATGTCATTTTGAGCTTCCGGCACAAACCCCAGCTTCTGCATGCTGCTGCCCAGCCCCTGGCCGAAAATCCCTCCGCTTCCGATGGCATAAAGCCCCTGAATGGTCTGAAACCCCTTTTCAAAATTCTCCGGGTCCCGCCAGACAGCCAGACGCTCCAGCCGGTAGCTCTCCATTGCCAGAAAAATCCCCATAAAGGCAATGCCTCCTGCTCCAAGCCCGATAAACTGCAGATATTTGGGATTGGACACAAAGATTAAAATCACCCCGATTCCCAGAATGATAATGGCTGTGCTCAGATTATTGGTGCCCACCAGCCCCACAATAGGCAGCAGCCACAGCATCACTTTGCACATAAACCAGATACCTGTGGTTTTTCCTGTGCTTTTCTCCATCCGGTACGCCAGAAATAAAATCACAGCCAGTTTTGCGAATTCGGAAGGCTGAAAAGAAAGAGGCCCCAGCGCAAGCCATCGCTTCGACCCATTGTACTCCTGCCCGAAAAATAAAACAGCTGTGGAAAGCACCAGCGCTCCCGCGTAACAAAAAGGAGCCAGACTCACCAGACGATGATAATCGATGCGGGAGACCAGGTACATAGCCATCATTCCCAGGGCTGTGGCAAATAACTGCTTCTTAAAATAATAGGCGGAGTCATGGAATTTGACCCGCCCATTATACGCACTGGTACTATATAAAATTACGAGTCCCAAAACAACAAGGATCAGTACAAGAATAAATAAAGCGCCGTCCGTCTTCTTCTCACTCGGCTTCTTCAAAGGCAAACATATCCACCTCTCTCAACACTCTGGCTGCCCATCGCGAAACGGTCCCCGCAATGACCAGCCCCCTTATTCTAATTTATGTACATAAGCCTTAAACATATCACCTCTTTGCTCATAATTATCAAATTGTCCCCAGCTTGCACAGGCCGGCGACAGCAGCACCGCCTCCTGGGGCCTGGCCATTTTGGCACAGATACCCACCGCTTCTTCCAGATTCTCCGCCATCCGAATCTGGGTGAATCCTTCCTCTCTGGCTGCATGGGCAATTTTCTCTCTCGTCTGGCCAATGAGTACCAGGCAGCGGACCTTTCCCCCGAAAGCACGTATCCATTCCCGGTAATCCGCCGATTTATCATATCCCCCCGCAATCAGCCAAGTGGGACGGTTCATAGCCTGTATTCCCTTGATAGCCGCATCCGGATTGGTTCCCTTGGAATCGTTGTAATAGACTACGCCGTTCTTCTCAGCCACATACTCAATCCTGTGGGCCACTGCCTGAAAAGCGCAGATACTCTGGCGGATGTGTTCCATGGGTACTCCCGCGCAGTAAGCCATAGCTGTGGCTGCCATTACATTCTCATAATTGTGCTGTCCTAAAAGCTTCAGGCTTTTCAGCTCCACCACCGGTATCTCCCCGTTCTCATCCTTCCATATGATCCATCTGCCGCCGGATTCATTTCTGAGGAAAATCCCTCTGGGAAGCTCCCGGACACTGGAAAAATACACACAGGCAGGCGTTATCCCCTGACCGAACTCCCGCAGTACACTGTCCTCGTAATTGAGCACACACACGTCTTTCTCTGTCTGATTCCTGACAATGGCTTCTTTTGCTTCTATATAAGCTTCCATAGTATGGTGCCTGTCCATATGGTCTTCTGTGATATTCAAGATGGCGCTGACCCTGGGAGCAAAGGTATCAATGGTCTCCAGCTGAAAACTGCTGAGCTCTGCCACGGTAACACTGTCCTCTTTCATCAAAAGGGCCGCAGATGTATAGGAAGTGCCAATATTGCCCACCACGAACACGGAATCCTCATAATCCGAGAAAATCTTCCCCAGCAGCGCAGTGGTAGTGGTTTTTCCATTGGTTCCGGTGACTGCCAGCACCCGCCGGGAGAGACTTGTCTGATAAGCCAGCTCCACTTCCCCCCACACCCGGATACCCCGGCTGTAAAACTCTTTCACCAGGGGAATGTCTGTGGGCACGCCCGGACTGAGCACCACCAGGTCCAGCTTGTCCTTCACCTGGGCAGGCAGTTCCCCAATGTATATTTTCGGTGTGCAGCCATCCTCCATTCTGTTCAAAATATCTTGTCTGTCCACTGCCGTATTTCCATCAAAAATGATGGGACAGGCCCCCATTTTCCCAATCAGGCCGGCCGCCCCGATGCCGCTCACCCCGGAACCGAACACCAGCACATTTTTTCCTGCTATATTCATCTCTTCTCTCCTTGTTTTTCTACAGCGCCATCAGGGCTATGAGGCACAAGATGGCGGTCACAATGGCAAATACAGCCACCACACGGGTCTCTGACCATCCGCAGAGCTCAAAATGATGATGGATGGGCGCCATTTTAAAAATCCGTTTTCCATGGGTAAGTTTAAAATAAGTCACCTGCATCATGACAGAAACCACCTCCAGCAGATAAATAAAGCCCACCAGAATGATAAACAAAGGCATCTGCATCATGTAAGCGGTGCCCGCCACAAATCCCCCCAGGGCCAGAGAGCCCGTATCCCCCATAAACACCTGCGCAGGGAATACATTGAACAGCAGAAATCCCATCAATCCGCCCACAACCGCACAGGTGATGGGTTCCACACCGCTGTTCAGACCGATGGATACCACGGTAAAGAACACGGCTACCATAATGGTCACGCTGGAAGCCAGACCATCCAGGCCGTCTGTAAAGTTCACTCCGTTTACAATACCGATCACGGCCACAAACAAAAGGGGAATGGACAGCCAGCTGATGTCCCAGTAATGGCCGCTCCAGAACGGGATTTTCATAGTCAGCGGCACATCGGTATAGTTCACCAGATAGAACGCGAAAACCGCCGTCACCAGAATCTGCAGAAGGAATTTCTGCCAGGCCAGCAGCCCGTCTGAGCGCTTCAGAACCACTTTCAGATAATCATCCAGAAAGCCGATGAGCCCAAATCCCAGCGTCAAAAACAATATGGGCGTAATCTTGGGATAATCCCGGATGTAAAACAGGGATGTGATAACCACAGCCAGCAGAAAAATAATCCCGCCCATGGTGGGGGTTCCTGCCTTTTTTAAATGGGAGGCAACCCCCTCAGCCCGTTCCGTCTGCCCCATTTTCAGCCTGCGCAGAAATGGGATGACAACCGGTCCCAGTGCCACACTGATGGCAAACGCAATCAACACGGGAATCGTCACTTGAAAATTCATAGAACACCTCTTATATTCTTTCGTTAGTAACTTTGGATCGTGTTTAAGTATAATTCTTTTTCCTTTATTTATCAACCACTTTTCGAAATGCCCAGATACGGCAGAACATTCTCAAAAATACCGCGGATCACCGGAGCCGCTATGGTTCCCCCATAGTAAATCCCCTGGGGGTTATTGATAATACACAGGCCCAATATCTCCGGTTCCTCCGCAGGAGCAAATCCCACAAAAGACGATATGTACCGATGGGCGCTTCTGGGCAGTGTCTGGGATGTGGCCGTTTTCCCGCCTATGGTATACCCCTCGATATAAGCATTCTTCCCGGAGCCCTGTGATACCACGGTTTCCAGGACTCCCCGCAGAGTCTGGGATGTCTCCTCTGAAATGATGCCGTCCTTTGTTTCATATTCCAGTTTTTTTACATACGTGCCGTCCTCACTCTGTATACTCACCCCGAAATGGGGAGTCACCCTTCTGCCCCCATTGACCAGAGAACTGACAGTGGCAGCCAGCTGAATGGGTGTGATCTGAAAAGACTGTCCGAAAGAAACGGTAGCCAGCTCCACCAGCCCCATGTTTTTGGGATTATGCATAATGGTTGAGGCTTCTCCCGGCAGGTCAATGCCCGTCTTCTCCAGCAGGCCGAACTGTTTAAAATATTTATAGAAATTATCCACTCCCAGCCGCTGTCCCACGTCAATGAACACCGGATTGCAGGAATTCTGCGCCCCCTGTACAAAGGTCTCAGACCCGTGTCCAGTCCTTTTGTGACAGTGAATCCTCCGGTCCTCCACCACCCGGTATCCTGGACAGGAGAAGGTATCGGTGAGCTTTACCACACCTTCTTCCAGCCCTGCGGACGCTGTGATGATCTTGAAAGTGGAACCCGGCTCGTAGGTGTCGTTGAGACAGGGATTGCGCCACATGCGGTTTAAAAGCTCCTGCTTTTCTTCCTGGGAAATCTGATTACTGCTCACCGTGTAATTCAGAGTAAACGGGTCATTCAAATCAAACTCCGGCACATTCACCATGGCCAGAATCTCTCCGTTTTGAGGGTTCATCATCAGAATGGACACGCTGTCCGCCTGCTTTTCCTCCAGAACTTTAAGCGCCGCCTGCTGGGCATACAGCTGGATATTGGTATCCAGGCTGATCTGAAGGTTGTATCCGGGAACCGGGTCGATCCTGTTTTCTCCCACCTCATCCAGCTCGATTCCTCTGGCATCTGTGGCCGTCAGAATCTGGCCTGGTATCCCTTTCAGATACTCCTCATATTTCACCTCCAATCCGATAATTCCCTGGTTATCCCCTCCGGTAAATCCTAAAACTCTGGAGGCCAGGGAACCTTTGGGATAATATCTGCGGAAATCTTCATCCACTTTTACCCCGTCCATGCCATAGCCCCGGATACGGTCCCCTGCCTCCTTTTTCACGTTGGCCTGGATTCTCTCTATGGAAGATACCTTCTCCACCCGTTTTCGGACTTTATCTTCCGGAAGCTCCAGCTCCCTGGACAGCATGGCAATCACCCCTTCCGGGTCTGTGATCTGGTTATGTATAACAGAAATGGTGCACACTGTTTTATTTGCCGCCAGGACCACCCCGCTGGCATCAATAATCCTCCCTCTGGCAGCCTTAATATCCCTCTCTCGTTCATGAAGCTGCCGGGCTTTCTCAGAATAATAATCAGACTGTACCACCATCAGCCATACCAGCCGGACAGTCAGCCCCAGCAGCATTGCCGCGCAGCAGAGAAATACAACAAATACTTTTTTCTTATGAAACGTCTTATTTTTTTTCATAAAAACGCCGTCTGTCTCATTTCACTTCTCTAATAATCTATTCGGCGTTTCCCAAAAAATACCATAAGGCGGTATAACTTCCGTTATATCGCCTTAATTATGAATCTATCAGCGTTTTAAAATCCGGCATCTTCATTGGTGATGCCATCGCTTTGCACATCATTATTCAGGTCCAGTTCTTCATTGGATTCCGGCGGCTGGGGGATATTATTTCCCATAGCCGGCTGTTCCTCAGGGCCTCCCTGGGCTTCCTCCGGGCCTCCGATTTGGGTATTGCCCAGTCCGCCGGACAACTGCCCTGTCTCCTCCAGATAGCTGGAAAATCCTGACCACAAGGTTGTGGTGGGAATCACACCGTCTTCTGTCTCATCCGGCTCAATATTCAGATATGGCAGTGCCTCCGACAAAATTCCCTGAACAATGTACTGGGCCAGTTTACTGCTCTCCTGATTTTCTGTATGCGCCTCGTCGATAACCACATATACTACAATCTGCGGGTCTTCCACAGGGGCAAATGCGATAAAAGATACCAGGTAATTTCCCTGATCCCGCGGAAACTTCTCTGCTGTCCCTGATTTTCCCCCGGAGCTGTAGCCCTGTACCTTTGAATATTTTCCGGTTCCTTCTTCCACTGCAGTGCGCATATGCTCCCGGACACTGGCCGAAATATCTGCAGAGACAGTCTGGCGCATCAGGACAGGGGTAATGTCTTTGGACACTGTCCCATCGCTGTCCAGAATCTTGCTCACCAGATGTGGCTGATAATAATATCCCCCATTGATCACAGAACTGATAGCAGAGATTTCCTGAATCATGGTCATCATGAATCCCTGGCCGAAAGAGTCTGTGGCCAGCTCCACAGAGCCCAGGCTGTCCTTTGTGTGAAGCACCCCTGCACTTTCTCCCGGAAGGTCAATCCCTGTCCTGCTGCCGAAATTCATCATGCTCTGGGATTCCAGAAATTTCTCTCCGCCCATCATGGCGCCGATCTGCATCATGGCGTCATTACAGGAATTGGCAGTCACCTGGGCCAGGGTCTGATCACCGTGAAAGCCGTTGCACCTGATGTACTCGTCATCATTTTCCCCATAGCTCCAGCCGCCGTCACAGTTAAACATGGTATCTTTCTGGATAATCCCGCTCTCCAGGGCAGATGCTATCACCAGCGGTTTCACTGTGGAGCCGGGTTCAAATGCCTCTGTCACACAGAAATTCTGCCACATTTCATTGAGATTCGTTACTGTGTCTTCATCTGACATCTGTTCTATTTCCTGCTGGGTAAATTTGCTGGACAAATCCCTGGGATTATTCAGATCATAAAAATCTTTCGTCCCCATTGCCAGCACTTCCCCATTGTCAGGGTCCATAACAATAGCGCCCAGTTCTTCTGAACCCATGGCACGTATAAATGCCTGCAGGTATTTCTCTACAATCTGCTGAATCCCTATATCCAATGTGGTCTTGATGGTCTTTCCGTCTGTGGGCTGGATAATATTCTGCTCTACGGTAGAATCACTGCTGAAATAGCCATACTGCCGGCCGTCCACTCCATTTAAGACAGAATCGTAATACCCTTCCAGCCCCCAGTCCGCGTGGTCGCCGTCTGTAAACCCAATGGTATCGCAGGCCAGCGTATTCATAGGATAATTTCTCTTATATCTCTCCTCAAACCAGATTCCCGCAATGTTGCTGCGCCTTTCGATTTCCTCTTCTGAAAGCCCGCTGTCCGGCCCCACGTCTGTGTAATCTTCAAAGGCCTTCTTCGTATCCATATCCAGATCTTTCATCAAGATACAATACTGGCTTTCCCGGGTGTCTTCAGCGCTTAAAACGCCTCGCACTTCTTCCTCATCCGCCCCCAGCAGTCCCGTCAAAGCCTGCACAGTAGGTTCCAGATAGCGCTCCTGGTCAGAATTCACAGCTTTGCAGTCCAAAATCACGTTATAGACCTTATTGCTGGCTGCCAGAAGAGTCCCGTTCCTGTCCAGAATATCCCCCCGTTTAAAAGGCAGAACCCGGCTGTCATACTGCTGCTGTGCCTGAGAGAGCACCTGCTTTTTATATCTTTCCCCGCTGACTGCATTGATATAGGTAATACGGGTGAGCAAAACAAAAAAAACAGCCAGAACAGCCGCGAAAAGCCCCACCAGCTTCCGCCGCATTTTAATATCCAGTTTTTTAATGGTTTTTCTTTTTTTCATATAAAGCACTCATTCTTCTGCATCCGGCACGTCCTGATACTGCCTGACATAGCTTCCTTTTTCTATCTGATACGTAAAAATCTGATTTTCTGAAGGATATTTCATGCCCAGCCGCCCCATGGCAGCCTGTTTCACCTGATTCAGATCCACAGAAGAGCTAATCTGGCTTTCGTAGGCATC
>CANSYV010000022.1 GCA_947651335.1 uncultured Lachnospiraceae bacterium | reverse complement strand
ATAATACATGGTGTTTTTAGACTGTCCGGGCTTTTCAGACAGGCACATTGTTCCTCCTCACAATAATTAAACTCATAGTTTAATTATATGGAGAGTATTTCGTCTTGTCAATGAGGTTCTGCCATAAATTGAGAAATTTCTCTCAAAACTTCGTCAAAACCACCCTGTCTTTTAAGGCAGATATCTATAATAATTTTGGATTGGTTTACCGGAGGATGCTATGCTGACGGCAGAATATGCTGCGGAAATATATGAAAAGAACGGCCTAACAGATGAGGCAGAGGAGAATGAAAGGTGATATATGTTTTCTTTGTATTCCCACCACGCATTCTGTATGTGTGGTGGGAAGAATCTGCTCCGTTAATTTCCGGTCTATATTTTCAAATGCCCGGAAAGCCTGCCGAATATCGTTAACGCTCCAGGCTGCGGAACAGACGGTAAAGCACCAGGACAGCCGCAACAGACAGAACTGCCTCCGCGGTGAGCTGGGCGTAGGCCAGTCCATAAAGGGGCCAGAAATAATTCCAGAGGAAAAGCGCTGGAATTTCCAGAACGATTTTCCGCAGAATGGCAAACAGGAACGCCTTTCTGCCCATTCCGCAGGACTGAAAGACACCCACTGCCAGGAAGTCCATACACATGAAGGGCGTGGACAGGCACAGCCCCCGCAGGAAGGCACCTCCATAGGCGATAATAGTCTCGTTCTTCATAAACAGTGAAATCAGGAAATCCGAGCCCAGGTAACAGCCCAGGCATACCACCACCATAAAAGACAGGGCGATTTTCGTGGAAAACAGGATCACCTTTTTCATGCGGGGTACGTTTCTGCTTCCGTAATTGTAGCTGATCAAAGGCATGATGCCCTGTGACAGACCCAGCGCGATGTACATGGGAACCATGCTGATTTTCTGCGCAATGCCCATGGCTGCTACAGCATCTGAGCCGAAGGCGGCTGTAAAATTGTTCAGCACAGTCATACCGGTCACATTCAGCAGATTCTGAATGGAGGAGGGAATGCCCACACCGCACACCCCGGACACAACAAAGCGGTCAAGCCGGAACATGTCCGGGCGGATGCACACATAAGTCCGCCTGCGCCGGATAAAAAGTAAAACGAAAAAATAAAGGCAGGCGGCGCAGTTGGATAAAAATGTGGCCAGCCCCGCGCCGGACGCACCCAGGTTCAGCCCCCAGGGGAGGATGAAAAACGGGTCCAGGATTATATTCAGCAGACAGCCGCTCATGGTGCCGATGCTGGCGTGGAGGGAAAAGCCCTCCGAGCGGACCAGATAAGCCAAAATCACATTCATAATGGCGGGAGCAGCCCCGCAGGTAACCGTCCACTTCAGGTAGGCTCCGGTGGCAGCAGCTGTCCGGGCATCTGCGCCCAGGAGAGTCAGCAGGGGCACATGGAACACCGTATACAGGGCGGAGAATAAAATACTGAAAAAAAGCGCACAGTAGAAGCCAAAGGCAGAGCTGCGGCGTACGGTCTCGTAATCCTTCCTGCCCAGGGCCCGGCTCATCATGCTGGAGGTTCCCACGCCGAACAGATTGGTTACTGCGTTAAAAGCCAGCAGAACAGGCGCGGCCAGAGTGACAGCCGCATTTTGGACAGGGCTGTTCAGCATTCCCACAAAGTATGTATCTGCCATATTGTAGATCACCATCACCAGGGAACTGATAATGGTGGGAACAGACATGGACATGACTGCTTTGGGAATGGGGGCGTTTTCAAATAATTGGATGTTTTTTGTACTTTTTACTTGTTCTTTTTCTTCCATAATATAATACTATAGCGGTTCTTGAGGAAGAATGCAAGGGGTGGAATGGGAAATTGCCCATGTGCAGGTATTGGACAAAAAAGTTCTTGACATATATCGGAAACAGCGTTACTATATTAACAACATATAACGGAAACCAAAGGGAGATGATTGTGTGGCGAGACCCCAGCGCTGCCGGAGAGTGTGTTCAGAACCGGCTTATGATACGTTTGCCCCGGGAGGCATTTCCTCCGGGGAATCCACAGTGCTTACGGTGGATGAATATGAGGTGATCCGGCTGGTGGACTTTGAAAAAAAGACCCACGAGCAATGTGCGGCTTTGATGGAGATTTCCAGGACTACAGTCACGGAGATTTATCAGAATGCCCGCTATAAAATTGCCGACAGTCTGGTAAACGGCAAGGGAATCCGTATATCTGGGGGAAATTACCGTCTCTGCGACGGGACGGCAGACTGCCGCAGGAAGAAGCTGTGCAGGCGGATTCCGGGAGCTGGCCTCATAAACGTCTTATATCAGAAAGGAGAAAATACAATGAGAATTGCAGTGACTTATGAAAACGGAGAGATTTTTCAGCATTTTGGACATACGGAGCAGTTTAAGCTCTATGATGTAGAAGATAAAAAAATTGTCAAAGAACAGGTGGTTGATACCATGGGAAGCGGCCACGGCGCACTGGCAGGATTCCTTTTGGAAAACGGTGTGAATGCATTAATCTGCGGCGGTATCGGCGGCGGTGCGCAGAATGCTCTGGCTCAGGCGGGAATCCAGCTTTACGGCGGTGTCGCGGGCAGCGCAGACGATGCAGCCCGGGCTTTGGCAGAAGGGGTACTGGCGTATAATCCCAATGTACACTGTGACCATCATGACCACGGAGAAGGACACTCCTGCGGGGAGCATCACTGCGGAGAAGACAAGCATGGGTGTGCGGGGCATTAGGAATATCCCATAAAGAATGAAAACTTAGAGGCAGAATATGCAGCTTCCCGGGTACTTATGTATCCGGGAAGCTGCGTCTATAGTAATTTACCGCCTTTTGCTTATAATCTTTGCACTCATGCGGAGGGTAAAGTATCCGGCAGAGAATATCTGCGTGACCTTCCGTTTCCATCTGCCCGAATCCGGCCTTCTCTTGTCAGCTCTGAGAGAAGCACTCTTGTGCGGGATAGGCTGAGGTTGATTTCATGTGCGATATCGGCTGTTTTGACTTCACCGGCCGAGGCAAGAAAGGAAATGATCAATTCTTTATTCACGGCTGTTTTATTGGCCTGTCCGTTTCCGCCTGTTTTTTCCGCTTGTTTTTTCCGCCTGTTTTTCTGAAAAAACAAGCGTTAAAATTGTCCGGTCGGGGTCATACTGTTCCTCAACGATTGGTTCCGTCCAGCCTTGGGAAGACCAGACGGCAAAGATATCCGGAACACCGCTTCCGGCACGTTCTCCGATACCAATCATATTGAACATTTTCATCAGAGCTTTATTTCTTGGATCGGAGATGCCTCCTTTGAGCATCTGCTCTCTGCCTGTGCGGATATATTCTGGATTCTTTCTTTGTGTTATTGATTGTGTTCCAGAAATCTTTCCGGAGTTTTTCCACATTCTTAAGTCCAGTGGAGACCAGGCTGCCGTCACTTTTTTCATCTACACCCAGAAGGATAATTCCGCCGTAACAGTTTGCCATGGAAGAATAAGTGTCCCACAGACTGTTTGGAAGGCCATCTTTTGCCCTTTTGACTTCCAGGCGGTTGTTTTCCCTGTATTGATCAAATTCTCTGATATTAAATTTCATTGGATATATGCACTTCCTCCATGATATTGGGTGAAATATTTTATGAATGTTCATTTTTGCCGCTGAGCTGGAGAAAATATAGTCAAATCACAATCTCCATTCCCGTATAAATCTGCGCAGCCTGTTTCCCCAGTTCGTCCCGCAGAATTTCAAATGCCTCACTCCCGGTGCAGTGGCCTGTATATATGTTCCCGATCCCGGCCTTTCGGAGTTTACGGGCGAGAGCGCGGACATCTTCGGGGGAGGCGCGATAGAGGTGGAAGCCGCCAGCCATTGCGCAGATATTCTCTTTGGGATATGCTTCCTGTACTTCCTCTATAATATGGTCTGCCCCGGCGTGGGAACAGCTGCTGAATATGGCAAGGCCTTTTTCCGTATGGAAAATCAGGCTCTGTTCGTGTTGAAAAGAATCCGGCAGATATTTTCCGTTTTGGCGGATGTACAGGTGGTTTTTTCTTCCATACGCTTCCAGTCCCTTGGTGCGGTGGGAGAGAAGGCTTACGCCTGGGAGTATCTGGGTATGGTCACTTGTGTAGTGTATCCGGTCCTTATACTTTTCCAGGAATCCCCGGCGGATACCAATATATTTGTGGAAAATCCACCGTTTTCCATAGCAGTTTTCGGCTGAGCCTGCTCTGAGATAGAAGGGGGCGTGTGCATTGCGGGCGAAAAAAGCCGCCATGCCGTCTGCGTGGTCATAATGGGCGTGGGAGAGAACGCCCAGTTCCACACTGGCAAGGTCAATGCCCAGGTTTTCTGCATTTCTGGCAAAACGTCCGGAAGCACCGGTGTCCAGCAGGATTTTATGTCCGTTGTATTCAATGTATATGGAGAGCCCCCACTCTGGAACCAGGGCTCCCTTTGTCAGATTGTCAATAAGTATGGTTGCTTTCATGGCTTTGTTTTTCAATCCTTTTTCAGTTTTTGGAGCGTGAATGATTATTCAGACACATGCTGATGTATCTATAATCTAACATGGAGAATCTGCTGTGTCAATGGAGACCGTGGTGCTTCACTGCGTATGAATTCCAATGAGCAGATGAATTTTCAGACACGCGGTAAGAACTGTGTGTTATAATAGCTGTCAAAAGGAAAAAAGGGGAATCGGTATATGATTGCTGAAATCAAAGACGGGAAAATGATACCATATCATTCACTGCTGGAGGCGCTGAAGCTTCACGGCGGCAGAGACAGGAAACCCAGGATAGCGGCGGTGGGCGCAGGGGGAAAAACCTCACTGCTGAGAGCACTGGCGGCAGAGTATCGAATGCAGGGGAGGAAGCCGGTTGTGACCACCACCACGCATATATTAAAAGAAGATTCCCCTGCTTTTATAGAAAGTCCGGATATGGAGGAGCTTACAGACATTCTGGAACGGGAAGGGTGGGTATTTACCGGGGGAAAAGCCCATAAAGGAAGGGCAGGGATTCTCCCTGAGAATATCTTGAGGCAGGTTCTTGGGCTTCCCTGTCCCGTTTTAATCGAATCAGACGGGGCCAGGATGCTTCCGGTGAAAATTCCGGCTGCCCACGAGCCTGTGGTTCTGCCGCAGACAACCTGTGTCCTGTCGGTATATGGTCTGGATGCAGTGGGAAAGAGGATTGGGGAAACAGCTTTCCGCCCGGAGCTCATGGCCGGATTTCTGGGCAAATGTCCCAAAGATGTGCTGGAACCCAGGGACATAGCCCTGCTGGCCGAGAGCCCGGCTGCGGGCAGGAAAGGAGTGGGCCGGGATATGGAGTATGTGGTGGTTTTAAACAAGGCGGATAACCGGCAGAGGTGTGAGATGGCTGTGGAAATCTGGAGTGCTTTGAAGGAATGGAATGATGTTAAAATGCTTGTGACGTCATTTCCACTGAAAAAAATCACCCATCAATCAGATGGGTGATTTGCAGACACGGATATGAATTCATACTTTATGCGTGAAACATAGTCCCGGTTTTCCCCTGAATGGCATCTCTGGATTTTTCCAGCAGGGTGATCAGGGCGGTGCGTCCCGGACGGGAGGCTGCGAAGTCTGTGGCTGCCTGCACTTTAGGCAGCATGGACCCTGCGGCGAAGTGGCCTTCCTGGATATATTGATTGGCTTCCTCCACAGACACGTCGCTTAACCACTGTTCTTTGTCTGTTCCGAAATGGATGGCGGCTTTTTCCACTGCCGTGAGGATGATCAGATAGTCGGCGTCCAGTTCCTTTGCCAGCAGGCAGCTGGCGAAGTCTTTGTCAATAACGGCGCTGGCGCCTTTTAAGTGATTGCCCTGGCGGATAACAGGGATTCCCCCTCCGCCGCAGGCGATTACCAGATTTCCGGCGTCCACCATGGTGCGGATGGTGCCGATTTCAATGATTTCTACCGGTTTCGGAGACGCCACCACCCGGCGGTATCCTCTGCCGGAATCTTCTTTCATAATGTAATGATATTTTTCTTCCATTGCCTTTGCCTGCTGGGCGTCCACGAATTCACCGATGGGCTTGGAGGGACTCTGGAAGGCAGGGTCGTTTTCGTCCACCCGGATCTGTGTGATCATGGTGGCCACAGGAATCTCCGGCATGTTACGGTTTAAGAGTTCTTCCCGCAGGGCGTTCTGCAGATCATAGCCGATGTAAGCCTGGCTCATGGCTACACATACGGACAGAGGTGTGTTGGGCTGTTTGGGATTTTCATGGGTCAGCGCGATCATGGCGTTGTTCACCATTCCCACCTGGGGCCCGTTTCCATGGGTGATAACGATTTCACAGCCTTCTTCAATCAGGTCTGCAATGGCTTTGGCTGTGATTTTCACAGCTGCCATCTGTTCCGGCAGAGTATTGCCCAGGGCATTGCCGCCCAGAGCCAGTACCACTCTTTTTTTCTTATTCATGTTTTCTCCTTTATTCCTTCCCATGCCGGAAGAACGGACAAGGAGGCGGGCCCGTTCCTTCCCGCATGGGAGGGTGTAATTGACTCTTTCTTATTTGAATACCCTGGGCATTCCTTTGGCTTCCAGTTTCTTGAGAATGTCAGCCGGGTCGGCAAATTTTGCCAGGAAAATCATGGCTGCGATGATATAAGGTTTGAAGCTGGCCTCTTTATACAGAGGAGTTCTGTAACGGTCAAATACCGATGCGTCTACCTCTCCGGCCTCGCAGCTTACACCTGTAATGTCTGCAGGCAGGCAGTGCATATACAATGCTTTTCCATCTCTTGTGGTGCGCATCAGTTCCTCTGTGCAGGCCCAGTCTTTATGCTGGGCATTTTGTGCCAGCAGCCCTTTTTCCAGAGCGTTGATGCCGTCTGTGTCGCCGTTTCCGTAAAGCACGGTTCGTTTTTCCATAGCGGCAAAAGGAGCCCAGCTCTTGGGATATACAATATCAGCATCTTTGAAGGCCTCTGCCATGCTGTTGGTCTTGGCGAAGGAACCTCCTGATTTTGCGGCATTTTTCGCGGCCACTTCTTCCACTTCCGGGAAAATCTCATAGCCTTCGGGATGGGCCAGCACCACATCCATACCGAAACGTGTCATCAGTCCGATGATTCCCTGGGGAACAGACAGGGGCTTGCCGTAAGACGGAGAGTAGGCCCAGGTCATGGCCAGCTTTTTGCCTTTCAGATTCTCCACGCCGCCAAATTCATGGATAATATGCAGCATATCTGCCATTGCCTGTGTGGGGTGGTCGATATCGCACTGGAGATTCACCAGCGTGGGCTTCTGCTCCAGGATGCCGTCCTTGTTTCCCTGGGTAACAGCGTCCACCACTTCATGCATATAGGTGTTTCCCTTTCCAATATACATATCATCCCGGATACCGATTACATCAGCCATGAAGGAGATCATGTTGGCTGTTTCACGGACAGTCTCTCCGTGGGCCACCTGGGATTTTCCCTCGTCCAGATCCTGCACTTCCAGTCCCAGAAGGTTGCAGGCAGAGGCGAAAGAAAAACGGGTACGGGTAGAATTATCCCGGAACAGAGAAATCCCCAGGCCGCTTTCAAAAACTTTAGTAGAAATGTTATTTTCCCTCATATAACGCAGCGCATCTGCCAGGGTAAACACTGCCTGGATCTCGTCGTCAGTCTTCTCCCATGTAAGGAAAAAGTCGCCGTTGTACATATTTTTAAAATTCAATGCGTTCAATTTATCAATATAGCTCTGTAATGTTTTCATATAAAAATCCTCCCAAATTTTAATTTTTTAATTATATAATCCTTTTATTATCGCTGCCGCATGGGCCTGGAAGCTTCATAGCCAGAGTTTCTTCTGCCCAAACCCGTGACTCATGAACTCATGACCCTTTATTTGCAGTACTCTGAAGGCAATGCTGCATACACAGCCGCACAGGTAACCAGATCCTGCTTCCAGGTCATTTCATTAGGCGCATGGGCCTGTGCCTCTGCCCCTGGTCCGAATCCGATGCAGGGGATGTTGTTTCTTCCCATAATAGAAACACCGTTAGTGGAGAACGTCCACTTGTCAGTCAGAGGCCGTGCCTGGCGCATTTTCAGGGTGTCAGCGGCGCCGATGCGTTTGTCTCCGTAGAGACCCTTGTAAGCTGCTTCCAGGGCTTTCGTCACCTTATGGTCTTTGGGGATTGCCCATGTGGGGAAGTAGCATTCGATTTCGTATACGCATCCAGTGTAAGACGGACGGTCATAGTGGTACATGGAGACAGTCACGTCATCCCCGTATTTCTTCACATTTGGCAGGGCACGGATTTCATCCAGGCAGCTCTCCCAGGTTTCGCCAAAGGTCATGCGGCGGTCCAAAGAGATGGAGCAGGAGTCAGCCACGGCGCAGCGGCTGGGTGAAGTATAGAAAATCTGGGAAACCGTCACAGTACCCCGTCCCAGGAATCTGGCTTCTTCCCAGTCCGGATTGTATTTGGCGTCCAGCATTTTCACAAGACCCTTGATTTCTGTGGCATCTTCAGCATCGTTTTCGTTTAAGGCGCGGATGTCCTGAAGAATGTCTGCCATTTTATAGATAGCATTGTCTCCCCGTTCCGGCGCGGAGCCGTGGCAGGAGATGCCCTTCACATCCACGCGGATTTCCATACGGCCTCTCTGGCCCCTGTAAATACCCCCGTCGGTGGGCTCTGTGGAGACTACAAATTCCGGGCGGACCTTATCTTCGTTGATGATGTACTGCCAGCACAGACCGTCACAGTCTTCTTCCTGTACAGTTCCCACTACCATAATTCTGCAGTCTTTGGGAATCAGGTTCATATCTTTCATAATCTTGGCGCCGTATACAGAAGATACAATGCCGCCGCACTGGTCAGATACTCCCCGGCCGCCGATTTCTGTCTCATTTTCGTAGCCTTCATAGGGGTCGAACGTCCAGTTTTCAATATTTCCGATTCCCA
This sequence comes from uncultured Lachnospiraceae bacterium, assembly GCA_947651335.1. Lineage (GTDB taxonomy): Bacteria > Bacillota > Clostridia > Lachnospirales > Lachnospiraceae > MGBC164599. Next base: position 1,676 of record CANSYV010000022.1, on the reverse strand, counting down.
CAGTGTCAATGTGCGCGTCGTAAGCAATGATTCTGCTTCCAGTTCCCATATATCCGATCACATTTCCCTGAGGGTCAATCTGCACTTCATCGAAACCTACTTTTTTCATCTCAGCGGCGATGGTGTCGATATGCGCCTTCTCATCACAGCTTTCTCCGGGATTTTTCACGATGGCACGGAGAAATGCGGTCATATCTTTTTCATAACTCTGGGCTGCACTTTTTATTTTTTCAAAATCTAACATATTCTTTTCCTCCAAATTTATATAGGTATATTCATCTTATCACTGTTCTTCTTACAGGCCGGCAAAGGGCTCCTTATCAGTTCCGCATAATCCTTCCCAGGTGATTTCCCTGTAACGCTCAGGATCTGTGTCTCCCTCAGAGGAAACCAGAAGGACTTCTGCGTTTTCATCTAATTTTAAGGTTTCTTTCAGGTCTTTGTATTCGGGTTTGGTCATCAGCGCATGGACTAGGCCCAGGGTGACAGAACCAGATTCGCCAGAGATTACCTGGGGGTCGCCTTTCACCGGAGAGCCGTAGATACGCGTGCCGTTGGCGCTTACCCAGTCTGGACAGGAGACGAAGGCGTCTGCATGGTTTCTTAAAATATCCCAGGAGACGGTATTAGCTTCCCCACAGGCAAGGCCAGCCATGATCGTGAGCATATCTCCAGTCACATCCACACGGCTTCCGTCTGCTTTCACAGCGGACCGGTACAGGCAGTCTGCGGCGCCAGCTTCCACCACAACCATAATGGGCGGGTTTTCTTTGAAGCGGTTGGCGAAAAATCCGATTACTGCCCCTGCCAGGGAACCCACACCCGCCTGAATGAAAATGTGGGTGGGACGGCAGCCATCATCTCGCAGCTGCTGGTCTGCCTCCAGGGCAAGTGTCCCATAACCCTGCATAATCCAGGTGGGAATTTCTTCATAACCTTCCCACGCGGTGTCCTGTACCATAATGCCGTTTTTTGTCTGTGCAGCTTCTTTTGCGGCCAGACGGACACAGTCGTCATAGTTCAGATCTTCTATAGTAACATCTGCGTTTTCCTTTGCGATGTTCATAAGTCTGGTCTGAGTGGTTCCTTTCGGCATTCTCACCACACATTTCTGTCCCAGTTTATTGGCTGCCCAGGCCACGCCCCGTCCGTGGTTGCCGTCTGTGGCTGTAAAAAATGTCGCCTGGCCGAATTCCTCCCTGAGCTTATCTGATGTAAGTACCTGATAAGGTATCTCACTGATATCTTTTCCCACCTGCTGGGCTATGTATCTGGCGATGGCATAGGAGCCGCCCAGCACCTTGAAGGCATTCAGACCGAAACGGTAGGACTCATCCTTTACATAGAGACGTTTCAGTCCCAGACAGGACGCCAGTCCTGACAGGCGGGTGAGAGGTGTTGCTTCATATTGAGGAAAACTTTTATGGAAGTTATTGGCCTTGGCCATTTCTTCCATAGACATGTTCTGAACCTGTTTATCATCGCTTTTGGCAATGTGGTTCCATGTCCATTTTAAATGGTTTTCAGTATTGCTCATGGTAAAACCCCCTTAGTTGTATTTAGTTTTTGCTTCGTTCTAAATCTATCATAACAGATATTTTGAAAAAATCAAGACATAAAGATAAAAATTTGTAACGATAATAAAAAAATCTTGGAAAAAGAAATTTTTAAAATAA
>CANSYV010000021.1 GCA_947651335.1 uncultured Lachnospiraceae bacterium | reverse complement strand
ATCATTTTCTGCGATGTCTGCATCCGAAAGATGCCGGAAACACAGAAGTTTTCAGAGAGTGCCGGGAAGTGCTGCTCTTACACGCAGGGGAGTTCCAGAATGTGACCAGGGAGGATATTGAAGGGATTTCTTCAAAGATCTGCAATTCGGCCACTATTTCCACACTCCACGGCTGTCCGCCCCAGGAAATTGAGAGCATTGCCAGGCATCTGCTGATTGAGAAACAGATGCATACCTTTATCAAATGCAATCCTACCCTGCTGGGGTATGAATTTGCCAGAGAGACCATGGACCGGATGGGATATGATTATGTTGCGTTTGGCAGGTTCCACTTTGAGGATGACCTTCAGTATGCCGACGCGGTGCCCATGCTTCAGAGGCTGATGCAGCTCTCTGAGGAAAAGGGACTGGAATTTGGTGTGAAGATCACCAACACCTTCCCTGTGGATGTGAAGGCAGGGGAGCTGCCCAGCGAGGAAATGTACATGTCCGGGAAATCATTATTCCCCCTGTCCATCTCCCTGGCGGCAAAATTATCCAGAGAGTTTGGCGGAAAACTGCGCATTGCCTATTCCGGCGGCGCTGATGCCTTTAATATAGAAAGAATTGTGTCAAGCGGGGTGTGGCCGGTGACTGTGGCAACCACAATCTTAAAACCCGGTGGGTATCAGAGGCTGAAGCAGATGGCAGAATCCCTGGACGCTATGGGTGTGAAACCATTTACCGGAATTGACGTGGAGGCATTGAATGAGACGGCTCAGGGGGCGCTGACAGACCCCCACCATGTGAAACCGGCGAAACTTCCCGTATCCAGAAAGTCCAACGAGAAGGTGCCCCTGCTGGATTGTTACACTGCACCATGTGAAGATGCCTGTCCGATCCATCAGGAGATTACCACTTACGTTCAGCTGGCCGGGGAGGGAAAATATGAGGAAGCCCTGAGGGTGATTCTGAATAAAAATGCTCTGCCCTTTATCACAGGCACCATCTGTGCCCACAGCTGCCAGAGCCACTGTAACAGGAATTTCTATGAGACTCCGGTGCAGATTCGAAATACGAAACTGGAATGCGCCCAAAAAGCCTTCGATCAGGTGATCGACAGCATAGCGCCCATGGGAACCAGCAGTAAGAAGGCAGCTGTAGTGGGCGGCGGGCCTGCAGGTATGGCGGCGGCATTCTATCTGGCCAGGATGGGTGTTCAGGTGGCTCTCTACGAGAAACGGGACAGACTGGGCGGTGTGGTAAGCGCCATCATTCCGGATTTCCGCATTGATGACAGTGTCATTGACAAAGACGCCTCCCTGCTTCGGAAACTGGGAGTACAGATTCTCACCAGCACAGAGGCTCCCAGTGTGGCTGAGCTGAAAAAAGAGTATGATCATGTGGTGCTGGCAGTGGGAGCCTCCCAGCGCAGCCAGCTGAAACTGGAGAGCGGGGAAGCGGTGAATGCCCTGGATTTCCTGGAAGATTTCAATCAGAAAAAGGGAAAATTAGACCTTGGAAAGAACGTGGTGGTCATCGGCGGCGGCAACACAGCCATGGATACGGCACGGGCGGCAAAACGCTGCCAGGGTGTGGAGCATGTGTACCTGGTATACCGCAGGACAAAACGCTATATGCCTGCCGATGAGCAGGAACTGCTGCTGGCTCTGGAAGACGGCGTGGAGTTCAGCGAACTTCTGGCACCAGTGAAACAGGAAAACGGCAGTCTGATCTGTAAAGTGACAAAACTGGGCGAACCGGATGCCTCCGGCCGTGCAGGCGTTGTGGAGACAGAGGAGCTCCGGTCTATTTTGGCAGACACAGTGATCGCGGCAGTGGGTGAAAAAGTTCCCACAGATTATTATCAGGCAAATGGCCTGAATGTGGATGACAGGGGAAGGGTAAAAGTGAGCAGTACCCTGGAGAGCAGTGAAGAAGGGGTTTACGTGATTGGCGATGGGCTGGCCGGGCCGTCACTGGTTGTGAAAGCTATGGCCGATGCCATGAAGGCTGCCCAGGCTATCGTGGGCGCCCCGGTATCTAAGGATGAGAGCAGACCGGCAGATACGGCGGCAATTTACCAGAAGAAAGGTATTCTGGCAAAGCCGGAGGCAGGAGCAGAAGCCGGAAGATGTCTCAGCTGCTCCACAGTATGCGAAAACTGCGTGGACGTATGTCCCAACCGGGCCAATATCTCCATTCAGGTGCCGGGCATGGCAAAGGCACAGGTGGTCCATGTGGATGATATGTGCAATGAGTGCGGCAACTGCAAGGTGTTCTGTCCTTACGCCAGTGCGCCGTATCTGGATAAATTCACACTGTTCTCCAGCGAAGGTGCCATGGCGGACAGCAAAAATGACGGGTTTGTTTTTGTGAACCGGGAGCCTTTGGAATGCAAGGTGCGGTTTTTGGGAGAAGAGATGAACTGGAAAAAGGGAATGGAAACCAGAGTTCCGGAAGGGCTGCAGAAGCTGATGGAAGCGGTTTGTGAGGAGTATAGCTATATTTAAGGTTTCCTAACTGAATCAATAAGAAATTTAGAAAGGAGGCGGATGGAAGATGAAACGGCTGCTTCGGGGTGGAACGGTTGTCAGCGGGGATGGACAGAGAGTACAGGATATTCTCATTGAGGATGGGAAAATATTGGAAGCGGGGGAGAATCTTCAGGCTGGCGGCGAAGGTACAGAGGTTACGGATGTGTCCGGAAAGCTGATTTTTCCAGGGTTTATTGACGGGCATACTCATATGCATCTGGAAGTTTCCGGCACGGTGACCGCGGATCTTTTTGATACGGGAACCAGGGCGGAGCTGGCTGGGGGGACTACATGTATTGTGGATTTTGCCACCCAAAACAGAGGGGAGAGTCTGGCAGAGGCCCTTGAGAACTGGCATAAGAAGGCGGACGGGAAGTGTTCCTGTGATTATGCGTTTCATCTGGCCATATCGGACTGGAATGCGAGGATTTCAGAGGAACTTGAGACAGTTGTGTCCAGCGGAATCCGTTCGTTTAAGCTGTATATGGTTTACGACGCCATGATGGTGGACGACCAGAGTATGTATGAAATTTTGTCCCGGCTGAAGGAGCTGGGAGGGATTGCAGGGGTCCACTGTGAGAACAGCGGGATTGTAAAGGCCAGGCTAAAGGAAGCAGAGAGGAAAAAGGGCGGCAGGAGAGATGTGGGATACTATCCCGGCACCCGTCCGGCGCTGGCGGAGGCTGAGGCGGTGAGCAGGCTGCTGAAGATTGCCAGGTGTGTGGATACGCCGGTGATTGTGGTGCATCTCAGTTCTCAAGAAGGATTTGAGGAGGTACAGCGGGCGCGGGAGAAGGGCCAGAAAGTATATGTAGAGACTTGTCCCCAGTATCTGCTGTTGGATGAGAGCCGTTATCAGGCAGGGGGACTGGAGGCGCGCAAATACATGATTGCGCCGCCTCTGCGGACCCGGGAAGACCAGGAGGCGCTGTGGAACGCCCTGGCAGGGGACCAGATTCAGACGGTGGCCACAGACCACTGCAGTTTTACCTTACAGCAAAAAGAGATGGGAAAAGATGATTTTTCCATAACGCCCTGCGGAATGCCCGGGGCACAGGAGCGTCCTGCGCTGATTTATCACTATGGGGTGAAAGGCGGGCGGATTACCCCGGAGCAGATGTGCAGATACCTGTCGGAAAACCCGGCAAGGCTGTATGGTCTTTATCCGAAAAAAGGGGTGGTTGCGCCAGGCAGTGATGCAGACCTGGTGGTCTGGGACCCTCAGGCAAAATGGACCCTTCAGTCAAAGGAGCTGCAGTCGGCGTCGGATTATTGCCCTTATGAGGGGGTGTCTCTTTCGGGGCGGGCTGAGAAAGTGTACCTGCGGGGGAAGCTGGCAGCGGAAAATGGGAAGATTATAAAGGCATTTCTGGGGCAGTATGTGAGAGGGGTACATACAGATGATCTGGGATTCCTCTTGAAACAGTGAGAATCTGCCTGCAGATCGTTTGGCTCACGGATATGATGATTTGCGGGGAGATTTTGGCAGACGGGGAGGTGTAACATTTGAAAGTATTGATAAAAGGAGCCGGTGATCTGGCTACGGGAGCTGCATATGAGCTGTGGCTGGCCGGACATCATGTTCTTATGACGGAGATAGAGACGCCTCTTGCAGTCAGGCGGGCAGTATCCTTTTCACGGGCTGTCTATGAAGGAGAGGCGCAGGTGGAGAAGGCCAGAGGCATCCTGGTTCACAGCCTGACACAAGCGTATCAGGTGATGGGGGCGGGGAAGATTGCGGTGATTGTGGATGAAAAGGCAAAGATTCGCGGAGAGTATCAGCCGGATCTGCTGGTAGACTGCATTATGGCTAAGAAGAATCTGGGAACCCGTATGACAGATGCGCCCATGGTGGTGTGCATTGGACCGGGATTTTTGGCGGGGAGGGACTGCCATTATGTGATTGAGACACAGAGGGGGCCGTCTCTGGGAAAAGTGATTTCCCGGGGAAGTGCTGCCCCCAATACAGGGATTCCCGGTGAAGTGGGGGGATATACCACTGAGCGGCTGCTGAAAGCAAAAGGTTCTGGGGTAATGGAGCCTGTAGCCGCAATCGGAGATATTGTGGAAAAGGGACAGCTGATAGCGTACACAGGAGGCGTGCCGGTGTATGCCCGGATGTCCGGGATTGTAAGAGGGATGCTCCAGGCAGGCGTTATGGTGGAAAAAGGGCTGAAAATCGGCGATGTAGACGCCAGAAAAGACCAGGTGCTCTGTTATACCATATCAGATAAGGCCAGGTGTATCGGACAGGGAGTGATGAAAGCGGCAGAGAACATGTATGCATCCCCGGTATCCGGTCTGTCTGGCGGGGCCCGCAGTGCCGCCCTTATACAGACAAAGGTTTCCGGAAGATATCTGAGGGGCCCTGTAAATTATAGCGCGCAGTTGACGTAAGGAAAGCAGGTGAGAGTTTTAAGATGTATACATTTACAGTAAATGGAAAAGAGGTTTCCACGGATAAAAAGCAGTCTCTGCTCCGTTTCCTAAGAGACGAACTGCATCTGACCTCAGTGAAAGACGGGTGCAGCCAGGGAGCGTGCGGCGCCTGTACCGTTATCATTGACGGACAGACCTGCAAAGCATGTGTTCCATCCACAGACAAGCTGGAGGGAAGAAATATTCTGACGGTGGAGGGCTTGAGTGAATGGGAGGCGGAAGTTTTTACATATGCCTACGGGGAAGCGGGGGCAGTCCAGTGCGGTTTCTGTATTCCGGGGATGGTGATGTGCACCAAAGCGCTGCTGGATGTGAATCCGGACCCTGCGGAAGAAGAGATAAAATACGCGCTGAGGAATAATTACTGCCGCTGCACAGGATATGTGAAGATTATCAAAGCAGTAAAATTATCGGCGAAAATCCTTCGGACAGGGGTAATTCCCCGGCCGGGGGCAGATGATTGGAAAATAGGTTCTCCTGTCCACAGACTGGATGTGGAGGAGAAAGTACGTGGATTTGGAAAATATCCAGATGACTTTTATATGGAAGGAATGTGTTACGGCTCGGCCCTCAGAAGCAGATATCCCAGGGCCAGGGTGCTGTCCATAGACACATCAGAAGCGGAGAGACTGCCAGGGGTGGCGGCTGTACTCACGGCAGAGGACATTCCGGGGGAAAATAAGATCGGGCACCTGAAACATGACCAGTATACGCTGATTCCCACAGGGGGGCTGACCCACTATCTGGGAGATGCCGTCGCCCTGGTGGCGGCAGAGGACATGGAGACGGTGGAGAAGGCGAAGAAACTGATAAAAGTGGAATATGAGGTGCTGCCGGCGGTACATAGTACGGAGGAAGCGTCGGCACCTGACGCGCCTTGTGTTTTTGACGAAGAAGAGTCCAATGTGCTGGCGCATAAGAAAATCAGCCGGGGAAATGCCCAGGAAGCCATTGAGAAAGCGCCCCATGTGGTCAGCGGGCACTTTGAAACACCCTGGACGGAACACGCGTTTCTGGAACCGGAGTGCGCAGTGGCTTATAAGGACGAAGACGGGGACGTGATGGTAATTTCCACAGACCAGGATGCCTACTGTACATACCGGGAATGCAGCCTGATGCTGGGCACAGACAAAGTAAAGGTGCAGAATGCCCTGGTAGGCGGCGGTTTTGGCGGGAAAGAAGACATGACGGTCCAGCACCATGCGGCGCTGATTACTTATTGTACCGGACGTCCGGTGAAGGTGAGGCTCACCAGGGCAGAGTCCCTGTTAATCCATCCCAAACGCCATCCCTTTGTGATGGATTTCACCATGGGATGTGATGAAAATGGGAAAATTCTGGGAGTACAGGCAAAAGTCACTGCAGACACAGGGGCATTCGCCTCCCTGGGGGGACCGGTGCTGGAGCGGGCCTGCACCCACGCCGCCGGACCCTATGCCTATGAAAACTTTGAGATCGAGGGAACGGCCTATTATACCAACAATCCCCCTGCAGGGGCGTTTCGGGGCTTCGGTGTGACCCAGACCTGTTTTGCCACAGAGACGCTTCTGAACATGATGGCGGACAAAATCGGCATGACACCCTGGGAAATCCGTTACCGCAATGCCATCCGTCCGGGAGGGGTGCTGCCCAACGGACAGATTGTGGATGAATCCACCGGACTGGTGGAGACCCTGGAGGCGGTAAAAGAGGAATATAACAGTGCCTGGGCCCAAGGAAAGCCAGTGGGCATTGCCTGCGCCATGAAAAATGCCGGCGTAGGAGTGGGTATTCCCGACTGGGGACGGGTGAAGCTGGTGGTGGAAGACGATGGAAAGGTTCATATCTTTACCGGAGCCTCCTGTATCGGCCAGGGACTGGGAACCGTGCTGGTGCAGATGATCGTGTCCAACACAGACCTGAAGCGGGAGGAGATTGTCTACGAGCGCAGCAATACGTGGATTGCGCCTGATTCGGGAACCACCTCAGGCTCCCGGCAGACCCTGGTCACCGGGGAGGCGTGTATTCGTGCATGTAAGAAACTGATGGAAGCCCGGGCTGGCGGGAAGACCCTGGCAGATCTGGCTGGACAGGAATTTTACGGGGAATATCTGGCAAAGACAGACCCCCTGGGTGCAGACGTGCCCAATCCGGTTTCCCATGTGGCCTATGGATATGCCACGCAGATGTGCATCCTGGATGCCCAAACCGGAAAAATAGAGAAAATCACCGCTGCCCATGACGTGGGAAAAGCAGTCAATCCTCTGTCCTGCGAAGGGCAGATAGAGGGCGGCGTAGTCATGTCCATGGGATTTGCCCTGAGAGAAAAATATCCCATAGATAAAAACTGTAAACCTGTGGAAAAATATGGGGCGCTGGGGCTCATCCGTGCCCATGAGATACCGGAAATCCAGGCAGTTGTCATCGACAAGCCAGGACTTAACGTGGCATGCGGCGCCATCGGCATCGGCGAGATTACGTCAATTCCCACAGCTCCGGCTATTGCGGACGCGTACTACCGTCTGGACGGGGAGCGCAGGTACAGTCTGCCGGTCACCGGCACGCCCTATGCGGTTTCCCACAAAACTCAGGAAAAGGAGGGGTAAACATGGCTGGTCAGAAAACATTTCCTTACCGGGCGGCAGTGGTTTCCTGTAATGGAGAGTGCCCCGCAAGCGCCGGATTCCAGTGTAAATATGGATGTGTGGGATGCGGAAACTGTATGGCAGTCTGTGAGTCCGGTGCTATTGTATGGAATGAGAATCAGACGGCGCAGGTAGATGAAGAACTGTGTACTGCCTGCGGAGCATGTGTAAAAGCCTGCCCCCAGGAAGTGATTCATATCCACGAATGCGCCAATTATATTGTGGTAAGATGCTCCAATCAGGACAAAGGAAAAGCCGCAAAAGAAGTCTGCCGGGTGAGCTGCATCGGATGCGGCATCTGTGAGAAAACCTGTACGGCAGAGGCGGTGAAAGTGGTTCATAACTGTGCGGTGATTGACGAGAGGCTTTGTCTCAGCTGCGGAATGTGCGCCGTGAAATGTCCCCGCCATGTGATTGGGGATTTGCGGGGGATTTTCTGAAAGTATGGATAGTTCAAAGTATACGGGAGATTTGCGCTAAATGAGGGGCATAGAGGGCTATGTTGAATGAAATTGGTGCAAATATTGCGCCAGGCGGGGCGTGCAGATGGTGGGGATTAATTTTAAGACACGCTTCAGGAGGAGAGGAAAAGAAATTATGTACAAAGTTGTAAAAAAGGTCTGTCTGAATCCGTCGGTTACCATGATGGATATTGAGGCTCCCTTTGTGGCTGCGAAGGCAGAGCCGGGGCAGTTTATTATCCTGCGTGTAGACGAAGATGGCGAACGGATTCCGCTCACCATTGCAGGATACGACAGGGAAAAAGGGACGGTGAAGATTATTTTCCAGATTGTGGGCGCCACAACGCAGAAGCTGAACCACAGGGAAGAAGGAGAATATATCCAGGACTTTGCCGGGCCATTGGGAACAGCCACCCATGTGGAGGGGCTGAAGAAGGTCTGTATCGTTGGCGGCGGTGTCGGCTGTGCCATTGCACTGCCCATCACTCAGAAGCTGCACGCAATGGGGTGTGAAGTCACATCTATTATCGGATTCCGTTCTAAAGAACTGTTGATTTTGGAAGATGAGTTCCGGGCGGCCTCTGATCATCTGGTGGTGATGACTGACGATGGTTCTTATGGAAGGCAGGGGAATGTGTGCATTCCCCTGGAAGAAATGTTTGCCAATGGGGAGGCTTTCGACCAGGTGATCACCATAGGCCCTCTGATTATGATGAAGTTTGTGGTGGAGGCTGTCCGGCCCACGAAAATCCCCTGTGTGGTTTCCATGAACCCCATTATGATTGACGGGACGGGCATGTGTGGAGGATGCCGCCTGACCCTGAACCAGGATGGGAAAAAAGTTACCAAATTCGCCTGTGTAGACGGGCCGGATTTCAATGGATATGAAGTTGACTTTGAAGAGGCAGTTTCCAGGGGCAGCATGTACCGGGAATTTGAAAGACATGCATATGAAGAAACCTGTAATCTCTACAGAAAGGAGGCCCGTTAAATGTCTGGTATCAATAAGAGCAAGGTGAAGAATCCCATGCCTGTCCAGGAGCCTCAGGTGCGGGCCGGAAATTTCAGCGAAGTGGCCCTGGGGTATACAAAAGAAACGGCAGTGGATGAGGCACGCCGGTGCCTGAACTGTAAAGACAGCCCCTGTGTCAAAGGATGCCCGGTGAATATTCCCATTCCGGAATTTATCGGGAAAATCAAAGAATCCGACTTTGAGGGGGCTTACCAGGTAATCAGCCAATCCTCCTCACTTCCCGCTGTGTGCGGGCGGGTATGTCCCCAGGAATCCCAGTGCGAGTGTGAATGCGTCAGAGGGAAAAAGGGAGACCCGGTGGGCATCGGACGCCTGGAGCGTTTTGCGGCAGACTGGCACAACCAGCACAATACAGAGAAACCTGTCCGGCCTGCATCCAATGGCAGGCGTGTGGCTGTGGTGGGCTCCGGTCCATCCGGACTCACCTGTGCCGGGGATTTGGCGAGAAAAGGGTATCAGGTCACTGTGTTCGAGGCACTGCATACCGCCGGAGGTGTGCTGGTGTACGGAATCCCGGAATTTCGTCTTCCCAAGTCCATAGTCCAGAAAGAGGTGAACAATCTGAAAGAACTGGGTGTGGACATAAAAACCAATATGATTATAGGCAAAACCCTCACTGTAGATGAACTATTTGAGCAGGGGTACCATGCGGTATTTATCGGCTCCGGGGCCGGACTGCCCAACTTTATGGGAATTCCTGGAGAAGCTTACAAAGGGGTGTACTCCGCCAATGAGTTCCTCACCCGTTCCAATCTGATGAAAGCCTACAAAGACCGGCCCGATACGCCCATTATGAAAGGCGGCAGGGTGGCCGTCACAGGAGGAGGGAATGTGGCCATGGACGCGGCCAGGACAGCCCTCAGGCTGGGAGCGGATAAAGTATATATTGTATACCGCCGTTCCATGGAAGAACTTCCGGCCAGAAAAGAGGAAGTGGAACACGCCATGGAGGAGGGCATTGAATTTCGTCTGCTGTGCAATCCCATTGAAATTCTGGGTTATGAAAATCCAGAGGATAAAAAGGACCCCAGAAATGGATTCGTAACCGGTATGAAATGTATTCAGATGAAGCTGGGAGAGCCAGATGAAAGCGGACGGCGCAGGCCCGTGCCCATACCGGGCAGTGAGTTCCTGCTGGAAGTGGACACGGTGGTAATTTCCATCGGAACGTCCCCCAATCCGCTGATTAAATCCACCACAGAAGGGCTGGAAGTAAACCGCCGGGGCGGGTTTATCGTGGAGGAGTCCACTGGCGCCACAACAAGGAAAGGGGTGTATGCCGGAGGCGATGCGGTGACCGGAGCGGCTACGGTGATATCAGCCATGGGAGCCGGGAAGACGGCTGCCCGGGCCATTGATGAGTATTTGAGAGGATGAAAAATAGGGAGCTGCCGCAAAATATACAAGTTATTTTGCGGCAGCTCCTAATGTGCGTGAGGAGGTCTGAACCTTTTTATTGGAGCAGAAGAAAAATCCCGCGCACTATTTAAAAGTTATTTATGGATAGTTCCTAATCTTTTTCGATAACTGCACTGTGTGTGAGTATGATATCGTTTACGGTTGAATAGTAATACATGGGTTACACCT
>CANSYV010000020.1 GCA_947651335.1 uncultured Lachnospiraceae bacterium | reverse complement strand
AAACAGACAGCAAACGCACATGCAAAAGAATTCTCGCTTTCATACATAGCGCTTCCAATGGCCTGAAAATCCAAAAACACTACGATATATTCATCTTTCAGATAATCCGCAAGCGCCGCAAGAGTCGTGGTTTTTCCATACTGCCTTGCCCGGTTAATGGTAAAATAATTTCCTTTGTCCACCATCTTTTTCATCTGTTCCAGACGGCTGTCCAGGTTCACCATATAATGCTTTTTCGGCACACACAGCCCTGTGATATTAAATTCTTTTCTCATCATTTTCCTCCGGACAGTTTCGGAACTGTCAGCAAATCGTTTACTCACAGTTCCGAATCGTATGTCTTAAAAATCATTCCCTCTTATTTGGCATAAATACAGATTTTCGCACCTTTTTCCACATTCTGCAGAATCTGAATCATTTTCTGCTTACTCACCGAAATGCACCCTTCCGTGTAATTAAAAACTCCTTTGCAGTGGAGGAAAATCGCGGAACCTTTGCCTTTCACACATTCCTTATTATAATCCAGGAATATCCCATAATAATAACTGGGCACATAATCAATCAAGTGCTCTCCGGCACAGTCATGGGGCTTTTTCCGGATATCAATCAGCTGATTATAATAGAGGTCATCTCCACACCAGTAATGATTCTGATTCACCCTCAGATAAGGCAGCTTTGCCCCGGGGTTTTTCAGAATTCCAAAAGCTTTCGTCAGATTATACGTGCCTGTGGGGGTGATGGGAACCCCTTCCACGGTCTGCCCGATTCCATTTTTGCCCACGTACCCTGCACAGGAGAGAACTTTTTTCCACTTTTTATTTTCTTTCTGATACAGCATCACTTTTGCCCTGGTTCCGCCAGTATATTTCACAAACAGAAGCTGTTTGACCTTCCCATCGTCCCGGTACTGGTTCATCAGATGGTTCCAGATAGAGCGGGTTACGGTGACTTTACATGTCAGAAGGATATTTCCGATTTTGGCAGTAATCACTGCATTTCCTTCCTTTTTTGCCCTGATGGTTCCATTGCTGTTGACAGAGACAGTCTCCGGCGCATCGCTGGACCATTTTGCCTTCTTAGAAGTCCCGGTAATACTCAGCTTTTTCGTCTGTCCTCTCCCAATGAAAACCTGGGATTCGCTGAGGCTGGCCCTGACTACCCGCACCTTACAGGAAGCCGTACATCCATCCGCCTTTGCCGTGATAGTAACGGTCCCGTATTTTCTCGCCATCACCTTTCCCTTGCCAGTAACTCCCGCAATCTTCCTGTCCGTGCTTTTCCAGGTGACATTTCCGGTTATATATTTTTTCTCCAATGACAGCTTATAGGAACCGCCTTTGTTCATAGACAGCTGGCCTTCCTTTATGCCCAGAGATTTTACAGTAACCTGGCATTGCAGATTCAGGTCATTGACACTGGCTGTGATCACCGCCCTGCCGCCGCTGACTCCGGTAACTTTTCCCTCAGACGTCACCGATGCGGTCTTTTCGTCAGAACTGCTCCACAAAATACTGCCTGCCTCCGCCGGGTCCACAGACAACACCTTGCTCTTTCCCACGGCAAGGGTCATCTCCTCAGCGCTCAGACGGGGCACAGCCGGCTCCGGCTCTGATGCCGACGCCCAGACAGCCTTCACCGGAAAAAAACACACCCCAAATAAAATCACCAAAACCAAATATTTCCTAAATTCTCTCATATACTCCTCTTACATCCAGATAATCGCGAAGCCTATCAGCAGATTCTGGGCAGCAATTCCCCTCCCGGCAAAGGAAGCAGTGTCTCCGACCCGATCTCCGTTTTCACCGTAACCTTTCCCGGCATGGTATCTGTCACTTCTCCGATAACCGCCGCATGTTTCGAATACTTTCCTTTTCGCAGTGTCTCCACCAGCGCCGCTGCCTCCTTTTGCGGGGCAAATACCACCAAAGTCCCCTCATTGGCCAGATACAGCGGGTCCAGTCCCAGCATACTGCACACTCCCTGCACAGCTCCTTCCACGGGAATCTTCTCTGCGTCCAGCCGGATTCCCACATGGCTCTCCGCCGCAATCTCATAGAGTACGGTACCCACGCCTCCTCTTGTGGCATCCCGGATGACATGGATATCTTTAGTGGTCTCCAGCATAGACTCCACCGTCCCCCACAGAGGCGCGCAGTCACTTTTTACATCCGCGTCAATACCCAGGTCTTCCCTGGCCAGCAAAATGGTACAGCCGTGGCGCCCAATATCTCCGGTGACAATCACCGCATCCCCTGGTTTGGCAAACGCCCCTGACGTGTGAACCCCTTCCTGCATTTTCCCCACCCCTGTGGTGGTGATAAAAATATGGTCCACCTGGCCCTTTCCTGCCACTTTCGTATCCCCGGCCACAATTTTCACACCGGCTTCCGCAGCTGTCTTTTCCATATAGGAAGCAATTGTTTCCAGCTTCTCCAGCGGAAAGCCCTCCTCAATGACAAAGGAACAGGTGAGGTAAAGAGGTTTCGCCCCCATGCACGCCAGGTCATTCACAGTGCCGCAGATACTCAGCTTCCCAATATTCCCCCCATTGAACTCATAGGGAGAGACGATAAATCCATCGGTGCTCATGGCGATTTTCCCGTCTCCCACATCCAGAACAGCGGCATCGTCCGCCGTAAATTCAGGGTTGGAAAAATGGGCCTTAAATACCTGGTCGATTAATTCCGCTGTCTGTTTTCCCCCTGCCCCGTGGGCAAGTGTTACTACTTTCTCCATATCACATTCCCTCCTGAATGTTTCCGCCGTACTGGTAATATGCCGAACATGCCCCTTCATTTGACACCATACAGGCCCCGATGGGATGCTGGGGCGTGCAGCCTTTTCCAAATACTTTACAGTCAGACGGCCTGCATTTTCCCTGGAGCACTTCCCCGCACCGGCATGCGGGATTGCTTCTGCCCTCCACTTTTGGAAGCTGGAATTTTATACGGGCATCCCAGTCTTTGTATTCTTCTCTCAGCCGCTGTCCAGAGCCCGGTATCACACCCAGACCTCTCCACTCGGAGTCACAGCTTTCCATCACTTCCGCGATTACTTTCTGGGCGGCTGGATTTCCTTCCTCTCTCACCACCCTGGGGTAACAATTCTGGAAAAACGGTTTTCCCTCTTTCGATTTTTCCACCACCACTGCCAGGGCCTCCAGCAGTTCTTTTGCGGTAAATCCTGTAACCACCCCGGAAATCCCGTCCTCTTGGGCCAGTTTCTCACACAGGCTGTTGCCTATAATTGCGTGTACATGCCCTGGGTAGAGAAAGGCATCCGCACTGCCTTTTAACGCCTGGTAAGCGTTTGGCATAGTCTTGTTTGCCACCAGCAGGGAAAAATTCTTCAGCCCGGCCTCCTTTGCCTTTTTCACCGCCAGACAGGAAGCCGGTGTGGTGGTTTCAAAGCCCACTGCCAGAAAAACCACCTGTTTCTCAGGATTTCCCTTTGCAAATTCCACTGCGTCCAAAGGAGAATACACCACCCGCAGCGAAGCTCCCTCGGCTCTGGCTCCTGCCAGACTCACTTTCGTCCCCGGAACACGGATCAGATCACCGAAAGTGCAAATCACCGCCCCGTGTTCCAGCGCCAGCATCACCGCCTCGTCAATATAACCCACAGGGGTGACACAGACCGGACAGCCCGGGCCGGAAATCAACTCAATGGATTCCGGCAGGAGACTGCGGATTCCCAGACGGAAAATCTCATGGGTATGGGTTCCGCAGACTTCCATGATCCGCAGCCTGGGCCCGTCATATGACTGTATGATTTCTTTTGCGCTCATTTTCGTCTCCCTTTTCACATCTCTGCAATATTATCTTCATCGGTGATCTTGGCAATGGCAATCCCCGCATGGACCATCACATAATCCCCAGGCTCCAGGTCTTCCAAAAGTTCCGCGGACACCTCCCGCTTAGCCCCGGAAGCATCCACAACTGCCATACCGTTTTTCATTCCCACTACTTTCGCCGCTAAACCTACACACATTTTTATATCCTCCTAAAATTACTGTTCCTTTTGTATTTTCGCCATGGCCGCGACAGCCTGCCCCAGCGCGATACCGCCGTCATTGGGCGGAAGCAGGCTGTGCCTGAGCACATGGAATCCTTCTTTTTCCAGCTTTTCTTCACACAGTCTCAGCAGAAGCTGGTTCTGGAATACTCCGCCGCTGAGAGCACAGGTGCTTAGTCCTGTCCGCGCGGCAGCCTCCTTACATCCTGCCAGAATCTGCTGGGCCAAAATCCCGTGGAATACATAAGCCAGCTTATCTGACGGTGTATTTCGTAATTTTTCTTCTATTATATATTGTACCAGATACTGGGTGGGGAGTGCAAACCGCCCCTCCTGCTGCTCCTTTAGAGTGAAAAGTCTCTTATCATTCTCCAGAATCTCCGCTATATCCCTTTTAAGCCTGGCCTGGTCTTGGGCCTCCTCATAAGCCTCAGCGGCAAATTCCAGCACTGTGGCCGCCTCCCCCTCAAAGGTGGAGGACAGGCGGATGCCCAGTATGGCGCTCACCCCGTCAAACAACCGCCCGGCACTGGTGGAATCCACACTGTTGATTCTTTTTGCAGCCATCTGTTCATAGAGTTTCCTCTGTGTCTCATCACACAGCCCCAGCTTTTCTGCGATTTCTGCCGACCGCTCAGGGTACATGTGATTGATCATGGCAACAGCAATCCTCCACCCCTCTCTGGCAGATGCGTCCCCTCCGATTTGGAGGAAAGGATGAATACTGCCCAGCCTTGTGAAAGAATGGACAGAAGCCTCCATAATCTCTCCTCCCCAGATGGTGCCATCTGTTCCGTATCCTGTCCCGTCAAAGGAAACCCCGATCACAGGGTCCAGATAATCATTTTCCGCCATGCAGGATACAATGTGGGCGTAGTGATGCTGAATCTGCACCACAGGAATCCCCAGCTCACTGGCTGTCACAGTAGTATTGTAACGGGGATGCATATCGCAGGCTGCCACTGTGGGTGTTGTCTCCAGCAGAGTCTCCATGCGGACAATGGATTCCTTCAGCGCTTCCACAGTCCGGATATCTTCCATATCCCCCACATAGGGAGAGGGATAAAACAACTGGTTTCTCCCGATACAAAAAGTATTTTTCAACTCGCCTCCCACTGCGACCACCTGGCCCTTATAGGGCCTGGATAACATAAACGGCAAAGGCGCATATCCCCGGGAACGGCGGATCATATAGGGTTTCCCCCGATAAAAATCCATCACCGAGTCGTCCGCCCGCAGACGGATGGTCCGGTTGTGGGAAAGTATCATGTCGCAGAAATGAGACAGTTCTTTCAGCGCGTCCTCATCGGTTCTGCAGATAGGCGCGCCGGACACATTCCCGCTAGTCATCACAAAGCAGTCTGCGGTCATCTTCAGGCCGTCATTGTAATCAAACAGCAGCATCTGCACCGGAGCATAGGGGAGCATCACCCCCACTTTGGGATTATCCGGCGCCACAGAGGCTGCCAGCCGGGTTTTCTCCTTCTTTTTCAATAAAATAATGGGCTTTTGGTGTCCGTCCAGTACCTCCTCTGCCTCAGAAGAGACAATGCACTCCCGCTCCACTGTGTCCAGATTTTTCATCATAACGGCAAAGGGTTTTGCCGGACGGGTTTTCAGCCTGCGAAGCCTTTGGACTGCATCTTCATTGGACGCGTCACAGCACAGGTGGAATCCGCCAATCCCTTTAACCGCTATGATTTTCCCGTCCATAATAGCCTGGCGCACCAGGGTAATGGCCTCCCGGCCCTGCTCTTTTGGGCCGTCTTTCTCCAGCAGATAGACCTGGGGCCCGCAGTCATTGCAGCACACCGGCTGGGCATCGTACCGCCTGGTCTGGGCATGGGTGTACTCATACTCACATTTTGGACACATGGGAAATTCCCCCATGCTGGTCCGCACCCGGTCATAGGGCATGGAATCCAGTATGGTGAGCCTGGGCCCGCATGCAGTACAGTTAATAAACGGATGCATATACCTGCGGTCCGACGGGTCGTAAAGCTCCTGCCTGCATTTGGGACAGGTGGCAATGTCCGGCGATACGAAAATATCCCCCTCCTCTTTCTCGC
The DNA here is from genome assembly GCA_947651335.1 of uncultured Lachnospiraceae bacterium. Taxonomy (GTDB): domain Bacteria; phylum Bacillota; class Clostridia; order Lachnospirales; family Lachnospiraceae; genus MGBC164599. Next base: position 4,986 of record CANSYV010000020.1, on the reverse strand, counting down.
TCTCAATAATATCAAATTTCTGAAAAGGAATATCCTCACATTTGGCCACATCAATTTTCAGCACTGCCGACCGCTCCGGGGGATGCTGCTCTAAGTCCTCCATGAAGGCTTCCATCTGGCTTTTCCTGCCCCGGACATAGATTTCCACATAGGAACCCTTGTTGGCAACGCTTCCCGTTACTTTTGCCCGGTCCGCAATCCGGCTGACAAAAGGCCGAAAGCCCACTCCCTGGACGATTCCGTATACCCGGACAATCTGCGTATATGTTTTATTTTCCTGAACCATCTATGCACTCCCCCGAAACTGCAAAATGCGCAATGTGGATAAATTCTCCCTGATAACCTTTCAGCGCCCGTCCCAGCAGGCGGTCACCGATAATCACATCATAGCCTCCCTGTTCCACTTTCTCGATCAGCTGGCTTTCTGTCTCCAGATGGAAATCCCCTGGCTCTTTCAGACTCTCCGCCTGAAGGAACCAGGAAGCCGCGGCCACATCCGCGTCCCCGAAACGGCGGATTTCCTTACGGATCTCATGTGCTGCTGTCTGCTGGTGAATCACCAGCACCTTTTTCCCCGCCAGCCCGTGAAGTTTCTCTTTGAAGGATTCTTCCAGAAGGGGATACCCCCATTCATATGGGGTGCCGAACCGCTCTCTCAGATATTCTGCCGCTTTCAGCCCTGCCGGGGCGATCACCAGATTCTTCTCAGCTGAACCTGCCTCTCTAATCTCATCCAGACTGCCCCCTGTTCCGTAGCAGCATACCTGCTCATATCCTTCTCTCTTAAGGTTTTCCCGGATTTTCACATCCCCGTCTATGAGACTGGTGTCCAGGGGAGTCACCCCCAGCACGCCTATTTTACCGGGAATCACCTCTGTGGTGTCCCTGGAAAAATTCTGGAACAGCTGCAGATACACGTCCTGCGCTCCCTCATCATACAGCCGGGTTCCCGTGCATTCCACCGTGATAACCGGAAGGCCGCACCGCTTCTGGGCCATTCTTTTCAGCGCTTTGTAATCTGTGGCAATCACGGCAGGCACCGGAGTCCCTACCACTGCCGCAAATGACGCGTCCACCTTCTGGGCTGTGTCTTTTAATTTTTCCACCAGACGGTCATCCCGTCCCAAAATGGCGTCCATATCCCGAAGCCCTGCGCTGAAAATGGCGCTTTTCCTCACAAACCATCTGGGCTCGTCAAATCCACAGATATTTCCTGTACATCCGCCTGCGTCGCAGATAACGATAATCCCCCCCAGGTCATACAGCACCGCGCAGGCGCCGGACTGATCCGGAGCAAACGGCGATAAATACTTTAACAATCCTTTCATTTTGCCACACCCTCCATTGCCGCTGACAGTTCCTCAAACAAATGCCTCAGGCCGGAATAACCGAAGGGCTGCCGCTCCTGATTCCACGAAACGTTGACACATCCCGGATGGTAATATCCGGCGTCCATGCCGATAGTGACATCCGCCGGCTTCTCCCCGCAGTCATAGTACATCATGGTGGGGGACAGATTGGTATAAATTCTGGTCTCCGGGCTGCACTGGGCAAGTTTCTTAATGTAGATAAAGTTCTCCTCCGAAACCGTGCCGTAAATCTCTGACACATGATGTCCATAGCGGGTCAGGGCCAGAGCCAGCTCAAAGGAACCTGCATTCAGACATTCCCCGATGGCAAATGTGGTTTTCGGATGGGCCTTTCCGAAGGCTTCCACGGCTTTGGCAGCCTGGTCATAATATTTCTGGTCATCAATTTTCACCCCCAAGGCGCCTCCCAGCAGCTGGTACTGGTTGTGGATTTTATCAATCTGATACAGTCTGGCCAGCTCGATTCCCGGAATGTCCAGCCGTTTTTTGATATCCTCCGCCGCCAGACGGCATTCCGGATTCAAGATCAGGTTGAAATTTGCCTCCGCCATGGACAGGTATTCTTCGAAATCTTTACACCGGGAAATCTCATTAATTTTCTGAATCCCAATCCCATGTAAGATCTCATACAGCTCTGTGTCATCTAAAAACGGGGCGAATTCTCCCAGAATATTCACAGTGGATGCCTTCTTCTCCCTTTTTTCCAGCAGGGCGTAAACGGATTTTCGCACAGCCGTCATAGGCGGCACCCGGCCTTCCCTTGTGAGGGCATACATGTAACAGGGCAGCACCGGAACTTTTGCAAAGTCAGAAGCCTTCCGGCAGACCCGCTCCATATCTGTCCCCAGCAGGGCGTCCACGCAGGTGATACAGATCATCACAGCTGAGGGTATCTCATCCAGAGAATCCACTACTTCTTTCACTGCCTGGGAAATCTTGTTCAGATGCCTGCCAGTGACAATATCTGTGTCATCCATCAGAAGATAGAAAAACCGTTCGCTGTATCCTCCCAGCTCACTGAGCATGGTAGTGTTGCGGCCGCAGCATCCCGGCGCCACTAAAAGCATCACTGAACCGGGGATGGCAAGCCCTGCCCGCTTCACACCAAATCCCTGCGCCCCTGGGGAGTTAAACGCCAGTGTGGCGGGAGAGCTGTAGATTAAATGGGCCGCGGATTTCAGTTCATCTGGAACCTGGTCTTTTCCTCTTTTTGCCAGCTGGGCCGCTGTGATATAATAAACTTCTTTTTCCATCTATTTTTCATCCTCCAAAAGGTTTCTGGCCAAATCCAGATAAGTCTGGCTCACCGCCAGGTTTTCATCTCCCTGGATCACTGTCATTCCCAGGTCCTCGTAATGGATAATATCCTGGCTTCTTGGAATATCCGCAATGATCTTCAGGCTGTTTTCTTTTGCAAATGCCTCTACTTTTTCCCGTTCCTTTTCCACATTTCTGCGGTTTAGAATAATCCCCCGCACTGTGGCATAGCCCCGGTCTTCGAAATTATTCACAGCTGTGTTGATGTTGCTGGCCGCGTACAGTGCCATTTTCTCCCCGGAGGTAACAATCAGAATGCTGTCCGCGTAGCCCTCTCTTATGGGAGCCGCAAAACCGCCGCAGACCACATCCCCCAGCACATCATAGAGAACCACATCGGGCTGGCAGGTTTCGAACAGTTCCAGGTCTTCTAAAAGGCTGAAGGTGGTGATAATCCCCCGCCCTGCACAGCCAAGCCCTGGTGTGGGACCCCCGGTTTCAATACACAGGACACCGCCGAAGCCTTCTTTTGCGATTTCTTCTATTTTTTCAGGCTCCCGGTCGTATTCCCTCATATAATCCATAACCGGCATTACCGGGTGTCCCCCCAGCAGATTGATGGTGGAATCTGCTTTGGGGTCGCAGCCGATTTGAATCACTTTTTTTCCTAATCTGGCGAAAGCGGCGGCTAAGTTGCTGGTGGTGGTGGATTTGCCGATTCCGCCTTTTCCGTAAATGGCTAGTTTAAGCATGGGGTTTGAAATCCTCCTTTTTTCAGGCTCTTGTTAATCAGGTTTGGATTGGCTGCGTCGTAAATTCTTCCGGAGAAGGCTTCGTGGGGGAGAGGATAAAAATTTCTCCTGTCTTCCCACAGCTGTCCGTACAGCGGGTCGGCAATGAGGCCTGTGTATTGGGGCAGATGCCGGATTAAGTCGTCTTCTTCCGGGGTTTGAAGGTCACATTCCCTCAACAGGGCTCTTTCTGTGTCCAGGGGGCACAGCACGTGGACGGGGATTCCGGTTTCCTGTCCGATTGCCGCTGCCAGGGATGCGGAATAGATGCTTTCTCCGATAACTGCCAGGGTCTGGGAGCCGGACGTCCGGTTGGGGAAGCTGGCTTCCTGATAGCTGATTCTGTTTTTCTGGTCTGCCGCTGTCTGGCGGATCTGGTCTGCCAGATGGGCGGCGAAGGTTTTTCCCACTGGCACTCCGATTACATATGGAGTGCCGAAGATTCTGTTCAATGTCCTGGCTGCGGCCAGGCCTCCGTAAGAGACTGCCAGGTTTACGTGGGCCTGGCCGGCTCTTTTGATTTCCTCCAGTGTGGTTCCCATACAGAGGCAGGCTCCCGGCTCCATGTCCTGTTCTTGCAGCCACTGAATCATGGAGTCAATGCTGCCATTTAAAGAGAAGTCCAGCGGCGTGGCTCCGATGATGTTCACGGACAGCCGCTCTGTTTTCGGAATGTCCCGGATGCAGAAGCGGTTTACCACAGCCTCCAGCGCCATGGAAATGCCTGACAGATAGTCATGCATGCCGTTGGCGGCAAATCCAAAGGAGGGGATTTTCGTCTCCTGCTCCACCACTGCCGCGATTGCCGGCAGGTCGGTGCCTATCATATAGGGAATGGGCGCCCCGGTAACAGCCACAAATGCAGGGTTCAGCTCCTGTGCCGTTTCGGTTATGTCCCGGATTAGTTTTTCATCGTCTCCCATAATGGCCTCCATCTCCGAAATGGCGGAAATGTAAATCATGCTGTCCATATCATACCAGCGGGGCTCGTCATGGGTTGTGTATGTAGAATTACAGCCAGAGGCATCGTGCATGACCACCATTCCGCCCAGCTCGTAAAGGGCGGAACAGATGCCGAATTCGTCTGATGAATAAGTAGATATCAATCCTGCTACCTGTTTCATATGCAGCTCTCGCACCCGTATCCTTTCCTCTGAATCAATGTCTTTCGGTCTTTGGGCTTCTCATAAGCCTCCCTCATCATTTTGGCAATCTGCACAATACCGTCATACCCGTACAGACCGCCGCTTTCCACTACATTTACAAAGTAATCCGTTCCGGCAAAATAGGCCGCCTTCTGGCCGATAGCCAGGATCTTCCCCTGCCGCTCCCGTTTCACAAAACGCATTTTAGGCCGGTTGGTGGATGAGACCATAAGCTGGGGAAAATGCTCCTGAATCCACATGAAATCTTCCTGTTCTTCCGGCAGGAAGGCGTCTGCGTAGAGCTCTGTCACATGGAATCCGTATTCCAGCAGCATCCGGGTAAAACTTAAAATGCGGAAAGTAAATGTATAATCTACGGCTATCTCAGTATCTCCCCGTCAGAATTGACATCGCCCCGTTTTT
>CANSYV010000019.1 GCA_947651335.1 uncultured Lachnospiraceae bacterium | reverse complement strand
GAACTTTTTCATCTCCTCTTCTGTCATGCTGTTGTATTCCATGGCCCGCGCCAGGTTAAACTCCTTGGAACCGTGTACAAATACGCTAACCACATTGGGATAATCTTTCAGAATAAAATCAGCCGCCCGCCCGATAATCACGCAGCTCTGGGTCTTGGCAAGGCGTTTGATGATTTCCGCCTGGTAATTGAACAGATTCTTTTCCGACACAAATTCACTGCTCTCCGGGGGAATCAGCTCACCAGTATAAATATCCACAGACATGCGCTTGAACAGGCTGTTTTTCAGCTTCTCGTCCAGCTGTCTGAACAGCTGTTCACTGATTCCGCTTTCCTCTGATGCCATTTTCAGAAGGTCGTCGTTGTAAAAGGGAATGCCCATCTCTTTTGCCAGCATTTCCCCAACGGTTTTCCCGCCGCTTCCGTACTGCCTCGCAATGGTAATGACAACGTTATCCATATACCTGTTCCTCCTATTCTCCAAGATACGCTTTCTTTACAGAATCATCGTTCATCAGCTCCTCAGCGTCTCCCTCCAGAACGATTTTCCCTGTTTCCAGAACATAGGCCCGGTCTGCGATAGAAAGTGCTTTCTTCGCATTCTGCTCCACCAGAAGCACGGTAGTTCCCCCTGCGCTCACTTCCTGGATAATATCGAAAATCTCATTCACCAGAATGGGAGAAAGACCCATGGACGGCTCGTCCATCACAATAATCTTCGGATGGGACATGAGCGCCCTTCCCATGGCCAGCATCTGCTGTTCGCCGCCGCTTAATGTTCCGGCCAGCTGGTTTTTGCGCTCCTGCAGCCGTGGGAAACGTCCGTAGACCATTTCCAGTGTCTTCGCCGTCTCTTCTTTATCTTTTCTTGTATAGGCGCCCATTTTCAGATTCTCATATACGGACAGCTCCGCGAACACCCTCCGTCCTTCCGGAACATGGGCCATCCCCAGGGATACAATCTTGTGGGCCGGGACTTTCGTAATGTCCTTTCCCTCAAAGATGACGGAGCCCTTCTTGGGAGACAGCAGGCCGGTGATGGTGTGCAGAATTGTGGTCTTTCCCGCACCATTGGCGCCAATGAGGGCAATCACCTCTCCCTCATTGACTTCGAAAGAAATCCCCTTGATCGCCTGAATCATTCCATAGTATACTTCAATGTCTTTTATCTCAAGCATTGCCATTTTCGCCATCCCCCTATTCGCCTAAATATGCTTTAATGACTTCCGGGTTATTGAGCACATCGCTGGTGTCCCCTTGGGCAAGCACCTCTCCAAAGTTCAGGACTGTCAGCTCTTCACAGATTCCGGATACCAGCTTCATATCGTGTTCAATCAGAAGAATCGTCATATGGAACTCATCTCTCACGAAGCGGATAGTCTCCATCAGCTCCCTGGTCTCATTGGGGTTCATTCCCGCAGCCGGCTCATCCAGAAGCATCAGCTTGGGCTCTGTGGCCAAAGCCCTGGTGATCTCCAGTTTTCTCTGCTTTCCATAGGGAAGATTTGCAGCAAGGGTATCTGCCTCTTTGTCCAGGTCAAACACAGACAGCAGTTCCATGGCCCGCTCATCCATGGCTTTTTCCACCTTAAAATATTTGGGAAGCCTGAAAATCCCCTCCAGTGTAGAATATTTGTAATGGTTGTGAAGTCCTGCCTTCACATTATCCAGCACTGACAAGTCTTTAAACAGACGGATATTCTGGAAGGTACGGGCGATTCCTGCCTTATTGATATCAATGGTTTTCTTTCCCACAATATTCTCCCCGTCCAGGAGTATCACCCCCTCATTGGGTTTGTACACTCCTGTCAGAAGATTAAAAACCGTGGTCTTTCCCGCGCCGTTGGGGCCGATGAGCCCATACAGGCATCCCTTCTCAATTTTCAGATGAAACTCATTTACCGCGCGCAGGCCGCCAAAGGAGATTCCCAGATTATTTACTTCTAACAATGCCATATCTATGCAGCCTCCTTTGCACTTTTTCCATTTTTGCGCCTGAATCTGGCAGAATATTTTTCTCTCCACTCAATGGCCTTGGGACTCCAGTTAAACAGCATCATCACAATGAGCACCACCGCGTAGATCAACATACGGTAATCGCTTAAGCCCCGCAGAAGCTCCGGGAGAAGGGTCAGTATAATGGCCGCAATGATGGACCCTCTCATGTTCCCGATTCCTCCCAGCACCACAAAGACCAGTATCATAATGGACATATTGTAGCCGAAGTTCTTGGGCTGGGCCGTGAGCGTGGCCAGGTTGTGGGCATAGATTACCCCCGCCACCCCTGCCAGGGCCGCTGAGATGGAAAACGCCATCAGTTTGTATTTAGTAATATTGATCCCCACTGACTCCGCCGCGATGCGGTTATCTCGGATGGCCATAATGGCACGTCCGCTTCTGGAATGCATCAGATTCAAAACAACAAACAGTGTGACAAGAATCAGAATTACCCCCACCACAAATGTGGAGTCCTTGGGCGTCCCTGTAATGCCCTGAGGGCCGTTGACTATGACTTTGCCCCCTTCTTCCAGCCCCAGAGACATGGAGTCCTTTGTGGAAAAATGAAAACCCTTATCGTCTCTTCCGATAAACAAAATATTCACAATATTTTTAATGATCTCCCCAAAAGCCAGGGTCACAATGGCAAGGTAATCTCCTTTCAGCCGCAGAACCGGAATACCGATTAAGATCCCGCAGATGCCCGCTGCCGCGGCGCCGATTAACAGGGCCAGGAAATAGCGCACCCCAGCCGCGGGAATGGCCTCCACCGCGCATTTGGAGAAAAAGGCGCTGGTAAAGGCACCCACGCACATGAACCCTGCGTGGCCCAGGCTCAGCTCTCCTAAAATGCCCACTGTCAGGTTCAGGGAAACAGCCAGAATCACATAGGCGCACAGGGGCACCAAAAGCCCCTGGAGAAGACTGGAGACATGACCCGTAGATACCATAATCTGCACAACCGCGAAAATCACGATTACCATGAGATATGTAATCAGATTGCTTCTCGTTGTTTTACTCATTTTCTTCATTGTCTTCCCCCTACACTTTCTCCTGAATGTTTTTGCCAAGAATGCCGGCAGGTTTCACTATCAGTACAATAATCAAAACGCCAAACACAATGGCATCCGCCATTTGAGATGAAATATACGCTTTCCCGAATATTTCAATGACTCCCAGAAGAATCCCGCCGATTAACGCCCCCGGGATGGAACCGATTCCCCCGAATACGGCGGCCACAAACGCCTTAATACCAGGCATGGCTCCTGTATAAGGATTCAGTGACGGATACGCGGAACACAACAGCACCCCTGCCACTGCGGCCAGGGCAGAACCGATGGCAAATGTCAGCGCAATGGTTCCGTTCACATTAATCCCCATCAGCTGTGCCGCGCCTTTGTCCTCCGAGACAGCCAGCATGGCCTGTCCGGCCTTTGTCTTTTTGATAAACAGGGTAAGCCCTGCCATGATCACAATACAGGAGACAATGGTGACGATGGTCTCCCCGGAGATGGTCAGGCTGCCCCCTGCCAGAACAAGGGCAGGTACCGGAACTACCGATGAAAAGGACTTTGTATTCGCGCCAAAGACCAGCAGCGCCACATTTTGAAGCAGGTAACTCACGCCGATGGCTGTAATCAGCACCGCCAGTGAAGATGCCGCGTTCAAAAGGGGCCTGTACGCCACACTCTCAATTACTACTCCAAGAATCGTACAAAAAACAACAGCCAGCAGCACTGCCGCTGCCGGCGGAAGTCCTCCGCTGGCTATGGCTGTCATCACCACATACGCACCAACCATAATTACATCGCCGTGGGCAAAGTTCAACATCTTGGCTATCCCGTATACCATGGTATAGCCCAGCGCAATGATGGCATATACACTGCCGAGGCTGATGCCGTTGACCAGATAAGATATAAAGCTCATAATAAAAATCCCCTCCTCATAGAGTGTATTTGTAGAGTGTATTTGAAAAATGCTCTGGTGCAAATACTTCTCTATACGCAGCTGTTCAGAACTCTCACAGTCTCTGCTGAATAGCCGCGTCTATACAAATAGAAGGTTATCTTTCACAAAGATAACCCTCTATCTATATGAGTACTTTTCTACTCTACAACTGCGTAATCCCCATTCTCGATTTTCACAACCATGGGCTCTTTGCTGGGCTCTCCGCTTGCCTCCCAGGTGAGGCCTTTTGCTGTCACACCGTCAATGGAAATCTCCACCATAGCCGCTTTCATAGCGTCACATACATCTGACGGGGCCATATCCGAAGTCACACCGCCTTCTTCGATTGCCGCTTTGATGGCATAGATTCCGTCATATGCATCTGCCGCGAACTGATTGGGTGTTCCGCCGTAAGCCGCATCATAATCTTTTACAAACTTCTGGATGGCTTCGTCCTCAGAAGTAGGTGTAAACGGACTCATAAACATCAGGTTGTTGGCCAGTTCCACATCGAATCCCTCCACTGCCAGGATTCCATCCATGCCGTCACAGCCGAAGAATATGGGGGTGAAGTTCATTCCAGCAGCCTGTTTCAGCACCAGAGAGGCCTCTGTGTAATAGAATGGCAGGAATACCAATTCCGCGCCGCCGTCTTTCGCCTTCTGAAGCTGTACGGAGAAGTCTGTCTTGGCTTCCGCTGTAAACGCCTCTGCGGCAACAATCTCAAAGTCCTGATTTTCCGCCTCTTTGGCAAATGCTTCATAAATACCTGTGGAATATACATCGGAGCTGTCATAGATAACGGCAACTTTCTTCGCCAGACCGTTTTCCCCGATATATTTCGCGGATTCCAGGCCCTGCATGGGGTCTGAGAAACATACACGGAAAGCATTGTCATACTGTACACATTCCACTGCTGTTCCGGAAGGTGTCAGCATAAACATATTGTCGGCCTGAGACACTTCGCTCACTGCCACACAGGGGGCAGAGGTTACAGTGCCCAGAAGTGCCTGCATTCCCCAGTCTTTCAATGTATTATAAGCATTCACCGCTTTCTCCGGGTCGTGCTCATCGTCCTGGTAATTAAAGTCGATCTCTACGCCGTCGATTCCGCCTGCCTCATTGATCTCTTTCACTGCCAGTTCCGCGCCGTTCTTCACCGCTTCGCCGTAAACTGCCGCTCCACCGGTCACAGGGCCGATGCCGCCGATCTTAAACTTGCCGCCTTCGTCACTGCCGCTGTCTTCGGCGCTGTCTGACCCGGTATCCGCAGTGGAACCGGAATCGGAAGCCGCACCGGAATCAGAAGAACCGCTTCCGGAACCGCAGCCTGTCATCAAAGCCGTTGTCATAGCTGCCACTAACAGGGCAGACATTACTTTTCTCATTTTCATAAGAAACTCCTCCTAACAAAATAATTGGACCGTTGTCCCTGTGAAAAATCATACATGAGAATGCGTAATTTGTCAAGTATTTCACGGCTGGAGCGTGTTTGAATTTTCTTCAGTATCTTCAGAATACCTTAATTTTCAAATACAATTTCTCTGTGATAGAGAGCCCGTTCGTCCAGAAGCTGGCCGAATGTCTTTTCCTTTTTCCTGGTCTCATAATCGTCGGACCAGTAGTACCCTTTCAGCTCATCCATATATTCGCCGTAATCGCAGATATACACATCTATTTTAGATACATCCCGGTCCTGAATGGCCAGGGTATTGGTGCTGCCGCCTATGCCATTTCCCAGAATATCCCCCTTGGCATCCAGCGCAACGGTGAAATAATCGGCGTTTTCATTGCCATCGTCTATGATGATCTCAAATGGCGTTTTTGTCACCGACACCAGGCCCAGGCCGTTCTCATCTACATCATTGATTTCTTTAACCACGGTTCCTTCGTTGTTTTTGTTTACCTGGAAGGAAAATTCCCACGGGCCTTCCACCCACCAGTTTTCATATTGATTGGGATGTTCATTGGCTTCCGGAAAGCGCTTTGTGTACTGGTTCCACATCTCATTGAACAGCTGATGTTCGATTTCTTTCTGCTCCTCTGTAAAGCCTGCATAGGCTTCATCTGTAGTTCCCAAGCCCTGCTCTGCCATGGCCTGCTCATATCCGGCCCGGATATCTTCCGGCATTTCCGGCAGTTTTCCGTCCACTTTACTGCCTGCCACCATGGGAATCGTAAATTTCACGCCGAAAGTCTCCGGTACTTCTATGTCTTTCTGGAAATCTTTCAGGTCCACGCCGCCGGCCTGGGCAAGGGCCTCATCCGTTATCTGGTCAATTCCCAGAATTTCTCCGGCTTTGTCATATGCTTCCACAACATTTTCTTCCAGCTCCTGTGCTGTGATGCCCAGGGATTGAATGAATTCATCCTGCTTTTTGCGGTATTCTTCGTAGTCCGCTTCATCTGAAGCCGCATTCAGGTCAAAGCGGAGCACCCCCGCGTAGGTGCAGTCATCCACATACCGCCCCTCCAGACCGCTGCAGCCTGCCCCCAGCTGACATTCCCGGCCAATGTAATCAAAGGTCAGGGTGCTCTCATACAGATCCAGCAGGGACTGCCCGTTCTCCATGGCCAATGTCTGGGGCAGCGGCTCTTTGGACTCAATGACCATGCTGATGTACAGGGCCTCATCGTTGCAGTAGATTTCCGACAATGTGATGGAAACCCCGTTTTTCGTCTGCCGGTAAAGGGATGCTCCGCCGTCATTGTCATCTGTCTCAGCTGTGTCTGTGTCTTCCAGAGGTTTGGCATATTCTCTGTAGTCTCCGGAAAATCCCATGGTGCCTCCCACTGTCTCAAACACATGTCCCACCAGCGGAATCCGCGCCGCGAATGCCGGGTTTCCCACACAAATGCCCAGGAAAACTGCCACCGCTGCCGCCAGGCCTGCAAACGTCTTAATAACAGCCTTTCCCAAACGTTTCCCCTTCCCTTTGGCTTTCCTTGAATCTTCCATGTCCCTGATACGGGCAAACGCGGATTTTTGCGCATCTGCCACCTGTTTTGGCACCGGAAACTCTTTTTCCATTACTTTCCTGATTTCTCTATCCAGCCGTGTATTCTCTTCGATTGGAAAATTGATCTGCTTTTTCATCTGAACTCCTTTCCCCGCCAATGGACTTGTGCTCTTTTCCTGTATCTTCCTGGAAATAAACAGACCGAATCTGCTCCCTGGCCCTTGCCAGTCTGGTTTTCACTGTGTTCTCATTTAATTCCAGCAGTTCTGCAATTTCAGATATTTTAAATCCCTGCTCATAATAGAGCACCAGTACCACACGGTATTTCTCATCCACCTGCTCCAGCATCTCTTTAAATTCAACCTCTGCCAGGGATTTGTCCTGCCTGGGTGTCTCCGGCACCTCCTCAATGGTGTTTACTTTTTTGTAGTGTCTGAGAATCTGATTGCATTCATTGATTAATATCCGAATCAGCCAGGTTTTAAAATACTGAGGATTTTTCAGCGTATGAATTCTCTCAAAGCTGGCCAGTATGGTATCTTGTATGGCATCCGCCGCGTCGTTATCGTTTTTCAGTATTCCCCGGGCTGTTTTGTACATGGATAGTGTGTTCCTTTCCATCAACTCCAAAAATGCGTCCGCATCTCCCCGAACTGCCTTTTCCACCAGTTCCTGCATAGCTGTCAGCCCCTCCTTTCCCTCTGTGGGTTTTCCACTGCTTATTGTTTCTCATTCGAATGATCAATACATTTATTAGATGCGGCAAAGCGGGAAAAAGTTTCAAAAAAAACAGACGCCGGTTTTTAATTTCCGACGCCTGCCTGCGGCCGCTTTTCTCAATTCCCATATACCTTTTTTCAGATAACCCCCAAATGCTCCAGCAGAATCTTCACAGCCATCAGGATTAAAATCATCCCTCCGGCAACCTCTGCCTTTGAACGGTATTTCGCTCCAAACACATTGCCAATGTGCACCCCTGCCACACTGAAACAAAATGTGGTCACCCCGATCACCACTACTGCCGCGATAATTCCCACATTCAAAAAGGCAAAGGTAACCCCCACAGCCAGAGCATCAATACTGGTGGCTACTGCCAGCATCAGCATGCTCTTCACGTCAAAAGCAGGGTCCGGCTGGCAGGTCTGCCGGGCCTCTTTGACCATATTCAGCCCGATTAATGCCAGAAGAACAAAGGCAATCCAATGGTCGATTTTCGTAATATAATCCTGAAACTGCACCCCCAGCAGATAACCCGCCAGGGGCATCAATGCCTGAAATCCGCCAAAATATGCCCCTGCCATCACAGCATACTTCCAGCTCATGCTGGACAGAGACAATCCCTTGCAGATGGAAACCGCAAACGCATCCATGGATAATCCCACGGCAATTACAAATAACGATAGAAAACTCACTGCAACCTCCTTATTATACCCAAGAGCACTTAAACCTCTATAGCCTTCCCCAGACAAAAAGAATACAGATATTTTTCCTTCACACGTTTTCCCGTCAGCCTTTCCAGTGCCTGGCTGTAGCAGTCCAGCTGTACCCGGTACAGTTCTGCCAGACCCTGTTCTCCTTGGGGCTGTATCCAATTTGTTTTATAATCTACTATTACAATCTCATTCTGTTCCAGGAAATAAGCATCCACAATCCCCTGGACCAGCACCTGTTCTTCTTCGTTCCAGCTCTCATTAATATCTGACGCTTTCTGTAAAATCACAAAAGGCTGTTCCCGGTACAGTTTTCCTTGCCTTTGTGCCAGCTTCATCCTCTCTCCCAGGGGTGAGAGGGCAAGCGCCACCAGTTCTTCGTCCCGGATGCATTCCCGGCTCTTTTCGTCCAGCCGTCCTTCTGATACCAGCGTATCCAGCTGTTCCCTGACACTGTTTTTTGTATCCGCACGGGTAAAGTCCAGACATTCCATGGCTTTATGGTAGATCGTTCCCCTTGCCGTCCTCGATCACTATTTTTTGCAACGTGGAACGGCGGTAAGCCCAGGGCATATCTGTAACGTAAGTACAATATGGCAAATTGCCGGTGCCGCTGATGGTCAGCGTATTATTGCCATTGTCAGCCCAGGTTACATTTTCCCCATGGTTGCCCGAAGAGATTGTGCTCGTGTTCGGGCTGCCCTTATAATGGATACGGCATCTGGAGTGAAACAAGTATCCGCTGTTGGAGCCATTGACCTTGACCTTGCCCCACTGCTCCTCCGTGCCTTCGTAATAGATATGCTCCAGTTTGCTGCAATATTCAAAGGCGTCCTCGTTGATCCATGTTACGCTGGTTGGAATGGTCAGGCTGACCATATTGCCGCACCCGTAAAAGTTCAATCTGTTAATACCAGTTACTCCACTCTGAATAACAACTTTTTTCACCTGGTCACGGCGGGAACTCCAGGGGGCATCATCAACATAAGTACCATACGGGATCGTACCGGTGCCGCTGACGGTCAGCGTCCCCTGGTCGCTCAGCTCCCAAGTTATGTTGCTTCCATACTGACCGAAGGCAACGTTTTCCGCCAGCGCCGTCCCCGGCAGCAGAGACAGCGCCATACACAGCGCCAGCAAAGTTGACAGCAATCGTTTTTTCATGTTCTCTTCCTCCTGATTTTAATAAAAATATGTATGTTCCTGTGAATCTGTTTTCCTCAGTCAAACACCCACTCATCTTCCTCAGTACCGGGATAAAATTTCTCCGCCAGCCACTTCGCGCCGTCATCCCAGCCCCTGTTCCCGGTATACTCCAGGAAGACGTCCCGGCAGTGGAAGTTGGCCTTGCTGTCGTCCCAGTGGTAGACGCGCCGGAAAGCGGCCAGCTCCTGGAACTGCATATACATCCCCTCCGCGCTGCCCGCCTCGATGGACCAGGCGAAATACTTGACATATGCCGTCTCCATGGTAAATTTGAGGTCCGATTCAATAAACTCCTTCAGCATACCGTAATAGGGCGTCTTGTCCGTCAGGAACAACAGGCCAAAAAGGAAGAAGCGGTAGTCTGTTCCCTTGTCCGACAGTCTCTTGTTGTTCGGCACGAATTTCAGGAATTCGTTAAAACGCTCCCGGCGCTTCTCCACCGGCACCCCTGTGATAGAGCTTGCTTTGGCCGTCGTATCGTAGTCCTCCAAAAGATGGAGGACCGCCGGGGAATGGCCGGGGAGCTGCCGGATGATCCGCAGCGCCTCCGGAAAGCTCAGCGCATACCCGACGATGCCGTTGCGCTCGTTACAGTACAAGATTCCGCCCTCCCCATCGGAACAGTGTACGCACATCAGCAGGGCAGTCTGTATTCGTCTGGTCTGTTCGGCGCGGCTGTCCGGATTCTTGAAATTGCCGTAGGGCCGGCGGTAGTAGTCCAGAAACGTCTCCATATCCTTGACATACCGCTCCGAGCCGTGGGCCTTCGCCTTCGCCAAGGCCTTCTCATACCAGCGCTTTGCCCGCTCCCGGTCAGCCGGTACGCCGTCGATGCCGGTGTCGCAGCGGATGCCCATCATAAAGTCCATGTTCCAGTGGTTTGTATCAGCGGCAACCGCTTCCTCCAGCAGCCGCATAGACGCTTCGCTTGGCGCGTTTCGATATACGCTCCAGGCCTGTGTTGCCCGCTCCTCCTCCGGCGACAGCTTGTTAAATTCCGCAAATTTCTTGCGCTGCTCCTCAGCCTCTTTGGCGTTTTTACGCCGGGCTTTGACCGTCTTGTAGACCGCGAAAATGATGACCGCAAGGATAATCAGTTCCATAATCTCTTTCCTCCTCTCTTTTTTTCACACTTACCAGTAAAAGTACCCGGACGATGTGGCGGCGCTGTAACCCGTCACCCCTACGGAGATGTCCTCGTCCCGGATGGTCACCCAGTCGCTGTCCTCCTCGCAGATATAGTCCGCCGAGCGCAGCCCCGTGGAGACGCGGTGGTAGACGTGGTTATAGGGCCCGTAAATGGTGTAGGGCATATTGGCGGCCTGGAACAGGGCATCCTCCCGCTGTCCCGCCTCCCCGTCTCCGCCGTCCTCCGGGAAACCGCCGGGATACGCCGGTTCCGTCCGGACCGGTGCGTAGTCCGTGCGCGCGTCCGGCAGCCGGGCCGACGCCTCCGGGTTCTCCATGTGGGCAAAAGCGGTCCGCCCCAGGTAGATGGCCGCCAGCGGGTTCCCCGCCCTCTGCGCATCCCGCAGGCAGTCATAGGCCCGCTCCAGGTTCCCCGCCCGGGGCCCGTTCAGCTCATAGATGTAGTACAGCGCCAGCGCCATCCGGGCGGAGCCGTCCGCGTCCTTTCCCGCCCGGATTTTTTCCCGCAGGTCAGCCAGCGGCCCGTTGATCTCCCCGTCAATGAT
>CANSYV010000018.1 GCA_947651335.1 uncultured Lachnospiraceae bacterium | reverse complement strand
GTTGGCTCCGTGGTGATTTCTTCCAGCGTTTCCTATGTTCTGTGCTGCCTGCATTCTTTTTTTGGAAAAAAATATCCAGGTCTTCCTCATTATTGAGGAGTGCATCCACGGAACAGTAGCATTCCGCGCATCCCAGCTGTCCGCAGTAGCATTTCCTTCCGTTGGGAATCAGGGTCATATGTTCGATTGTCCCGCTCTTTCCTGTAAGGCCCTGCTGAATTTCCCCGTGGATGATAATGGCTCCCCCCAGGTGATAGGCCAGGGAGAGATAGATGGAGTCCTGGATTTCAGGAGAGTTCCACAGGGTGGTCACAGCAGCGCATTCAGAGTCGTGCATAAGGCGGCAGGGAAGCCCCACATGCTGTTCGAATGCCTGGGAGGTCAGTCCTTCTGTGTCCAGTATTTTGGAATAGGTCATCTGGGTACCGTCTGATGAGGCCAGCCCCTGCATACCGAACCCTACGCCCAGTATTTTGGAATGGGGAATCTCTGAGGCGTCGATGAATTCCAGAATACACTGACTCACCTGGCGGCAGTATCCATCGGAGTTTTCATAGATAAAAGGAAACCGCCGGGAATTTACCACATTTCCAAATAAATCAATCATCACTACAGTTGTCTGGTCTTTTAAAACTTCCACCCCAATGGCGGTACGGGCCTGGGAAACCGCGGAATACACATTGGCCCTGCGCCCGATTTGTGACTGGAGCTGCCCACACTGCTGGATGAGCCCCTTCTCCATCAGGGCATTCAGGTGCTGGTTTACAGTGGGCAGACTAATCTGCAGTCCCTGGGCCAGGGACTGCTTGGAAATTTTGCCGTGTTTATAGATAAAATGGTAAATATCGGAGTAGTTTTTCTTCTTGATGTCAACTAAGGACAATTTATCCATGGTTCTTGTTATCCTTTTTAACGTTTAAAAATCTTATGCTTATTGTAGCATATATTTTTCCCTGTCACAACCAGCCCTTGGAGGGTTTTTCCGATTTTGTATTGACTATTTGTTGGATGTTTCGTATGATGTGTGAATAACGAGTGATGATACATCACAAAGCGTGCTGCCGGCCGCAAAGTGGACAGTTCCCAGCGTGATGTGTGTTGATACAGGGAGGAAAGTATGTCAGAATTAGTAAAAGTAGTGGTGGACGCCATGGGAGGCGATTATGCGCCGGAAGTTCCCGTAAAGGGAGCGGTGGATGCATTAAATGAGAAAAAAGAGATTTTTGTGTATCTGGCCGGAAGAAAAGAAGTGGTGGAAAAAGAGCTGGCAAAGTATGAGTATCCAAAAGACCGTCTGGAGATTGTGGATGCCTCGGAGGTGATTGAGACAGCGGAGCCTCCGGTGGCGGCCATACGGGGCAAGAAAGACTCCTCTATTGTGGTGGGGCAGACCCTGGTGAGGAAACAGCAGGCAGATGCTTTTGTCTCGTCAGGAAGTACCGGCGCTGTGCTGGTGGGCGGACAGGTGATCGTGGGCAGAATCAAAGGGGTGGAGAGGGCTCCGCTGGCTCCGCTGATTCCCACAGCTAAGGGGGCGTCTCTGCTGATAGACTGCGGGGCAAATGTGGATGCCCGGCCTTCGCATCTGGTACAGTTCGCCAAGATGGGCTCTGTATATATGGAAAATATTGCAGGCGTGAAAAACCCCAGGGTGGCAATCGTGAATATCGGGGCAGAAGAAGAAAAAGGAAATGCGCTGGTGAAAGAGACGTTTCCTCTATTAAAAGAGTGTAAGGATATTCAGTTTATAGGAAGCATAGAGGCCAGGGACATACCGTCTGGGGACGCGGATGTGATTGTCTGCGAGGCATTTGTGGGCAATGTGATTCTGAAACTTTATGAAGGGGTAGGAGCCACACTGATTTCCCAGATTAAAAAGTCCATGATGTCCAGTATGAGAAGTAAACTGGGGGCCGCACTGGTGAAGCCGGCACTGAAGGAGACTCTGAAAACCTTTGATATAAGCGCCCATGGAGGGGCACCGCTGCTGGGGCTGAAAGGGCTGGTGGTGAAGACCCATGGCAGCGCGTCTGCAGAGCAGATTAAAAATGCCCTGTTCCAGTGTGAACAGTTTAAGCGGCAGGATGTTACCGGAAAGATTAAAGAACATATTGTTGTGTAAAAGCGGGGGGCCGGACCATGGAGATGGAAAAGCTGTGTTCCATTATAGCAGAAGTACTGAACATTGATGCAAAGAGCATTACAGAGGATACGGCCTTTGTGGAGGACCTGGGGGCGGATTCGCTGGACGTGTTTCAGATTATGATGGGAGTGGAGGAACTATTTGATATTGAAATTTCCAGTGAGACAGTGGATGGACTGATCACTGTGGGAGAAGCAGCTGATGAAATCAGGAGAGTGGTTGGCTAAAAGAGCAGCTGGCCGGAGAGTGGAGGTTGTAGTATGGGAAACATGAAAAATCTGGACAAGCTGGAGGAAATTTTCTGTTATCGGTTTCGTGACCCTGGACTTTTGCGTCTGGCGCTGACGCACAGTTCCTATGCAAATGAAAAACGGATGGGAAAGAGCAGATGCAATGAGCGGCTGGAATTTCTGGGGGACGCGGTGCTGGAATTGGTCAGCAGCGAATTTTTGTTTAACCATTATCCGGATATGCCGGAAGGGGAGCTGACGAAAAAACGGGCCAGTATGGTATGTGAACCGTCTCTGGCCATGTCTGCCAGAGATATCCGTCTCCAGGAGTTTATTCTGCTGGGTAAAGGGGAAGAATTTACAGGGGGGAGAGAACGGGATTCCATTACATCAGATGCCCTGGAGGCAGTGATTGGTGCCATCTACCTGGACGGGGGGATTGAGCAGGCGAAAAATTTTGTACTGCGGTTTATTCTCAATGACCTGGAGAATAAGTCTCTGTTCTATGACAGCAAGACGGTTCTCCAGGAGATTGTGCAGGATCAGGGAAAAGTGCCGGAATACGTGCTCACCGGGTGTACCGGGCCGGACCATGATAAGCGGTTTTTCGCGGAAGTCCATGTATCCGGGGAGATTTACGGAAAAGGGGCAGGACATACGAAAAAAGCGGCGGAACAGGCAGCGGCTTACCAGGCTGTTTTGTTTATGAGAAAGCAAAAGGTGTGGCATGTATCTGAAAAGCATTGAGGTACAGGGATTCAAGTCATTTGCCCAGAAGATTCTTTTTGAATTCCACAATGGAATTACGGGGATTGTGGGACCCAATGGAAGCGGAAAGAGCAATGTGGCGGATGCAGTCCGCTGGGTTCTGGGGGAGCAGAGCGCCAGGCAGTTAAGGGGCGGCAATATGCAGGATGTAATTTTCTCAGGGACAGAAAACCGCAGACCTTTAAGCTATGCATCGGTAGCCATCACCCTGGACAACAAGGACCATAAACTGCCTGTATCTTTCGACGAGGTGACAGTGGCCAGAAGGCTCTACCGCTCCGGGGAAAGCGAATATTTAATCAATGGCAGCAGCTGCAGGCTGAAAGATATCCAGGAACTTTTTTATGATACCGGGATTGGAAAAGAGGGATACTCCATCATCGGACAGGGGCAGATCGACCGTATCTTAAGCGGCAGACCGGAAGAACGAAGGGAACTGTTTGATGAGGCAGCGGGAATTGTAAAATTCAAGCGGAGAAAAAACACGGCTCTGAAAAAACTGGAGGATGAAAAGCAGAATCTGCTGAGAGTGACAGATATTTTGACGGAGCTGTCCCGGCAGCTGGGACCCCTGGAAAAGCAGTCGGAAAAGGCCAGACTGTATTTAGCCAGAAAAGAAGAATTGAAAAAGGCGGACATCTGCCTGTTTTTGGTCCAGTCGCAAGAGATGAAGGGCCAGCTGGAGGAACTGGAAGGAAAGCGCAGGCTGGCAGAAGAAAATATGGAAGCAGTCTCCCATCAGTTAGAGGAAGCGGGGCGGGAATATGAAAGTCTGGAAACTTCCATGGAAAACCTGGATACTCAGGCGGAGCAGGCCAGGAAAAAGACCCAGGAAAATGCCCTGCGCAGACAGCAGCTGGAGGGCCAGATCAATGTACTGAGAGAGCAGGTCCATACCGGGAAAACCAATGAGGAACAAAACCGCAGACGGCTGACAGACGTAAAAGAGGGACTGGCCGCAAGAGAAGAAGATCTGGAAAAATACGCCAGAGAAAAGGAACAGCTTCAAGAGTCGAGAGGAGAGATTGATCAGGAAAAACACCAAAGGCAGGATGCGCTGGATAACCTGAATGAAACAATCGGTACGTATTCCCGGGAGATTGAGGACGGGAAAAACGAGATTATCGAGATTCTGAATAAGCGGGCAAACACCAAGGGAAAAATGCAGCGGTTCGATACCATGATGGAACAGGTGGAGATACGAAAAGCGGATTTGAACCAGAAAGCGCTGCGTATTAAAAGTGAGGAGGAGGAACTAAAGAAATCTTTAGAAGAAGCCCAAAAAGCCTGTGAGCAGGCGGCCAGACAGGCAGAGCAGCTGTCTTTGGAAAGTGGGGAAACCGAAGAAAAGATTCAGAATCTCACCGGAAAAATCCAGGAGCAGTCACAGATTTTGGAACAGCAGCAGGCCGTGTATCACAAAAATGCCTCACGGCTGGAATCTCTGCAGAATCTGGCGGAGCGCTACGAGGGATATGGCAGCAGCATACGCCGGGTGATGGAGAAGCGAAAAGACGTGCCCGGCATTCAGGGGGTAGTGGCAGATCTGATACAGGTGGAGAAAAACTATGAGACTGCCATTGAGACGGCATTAGGCGGCAGCATTCAGAATGTGGTGACGGATACAGAGCAGACGGCAAAAGGGCTGATTCAATACCTGAAAGAAAAAAGATACGGACGGGCTACCTTCCTGCCGCTGACCAGCATCAGCAGCCGGGGCGGCATTCAGCCGGAGGGCGTGTTAAAAGAGCCGGGGGTTATCGGACCGGCCAGCGGCCTGGTTAAGTCGGATTCCAGATATCAGGGACTGGTGCAGTATCTGCTGGGGAGGATTCTGGTGGTAGACCAGATGGACCATGCCATCGCCATCGGAAAGAAGTACCGCCATTCCCTGCGGATGGTCACTCTGGAAGGAGAATCCTTTCATCCAGGGGGCTCAATGACAGGAGGGGCCTATAAGAACAACAGCAATCTTCTGGGAAGGCGCAGGGAGATTGAAGAACTGGAAAACCTGGTGAAGAAGAACCGGGAACAGCTGGAGAGTCTGCAGGCACAGCTGAAAGAATGGAGGAGCAGCAGGGAGCAGCTTAGGGAGCTGGCTGTCAGGCTTCAAAAAGATCTACAGGATACTTCCCTTCAGCAGAACACTCTGTTGATGAATCTGTCCCAGCAAAAAGAAAAAGAGGAAGAAATACAAAAGCGTTATCAGCGTCTGGAGAGAGAGCGGCAGGAGATAGGAGAACAGGTCTGTGAGCTGGAAGACAGCATGTCTTCGATTCAAAAAGAGCTGGATCAGTCCGGACAGGAAGAAAAAGAGCTGGAAGCCTTTATCAAAGAGCGCCAGAAAGAGCTGGACCAGCTGCAAAAAGAGCAGCAGGAACACCAAAAAGAGGTGGAAGAAATTCATCTCCAGGAATCTGCTCTTAAGCAGAAAGCAGAATTCCTGAATACCGATATGCAGAGAATCCGGCAGGAGAGGAAGAAACTGCAGCAGGAACTGGACCAGATTCAGGATAGTCTGCATACGGGTGTTCAGGAAATCAGCCAGAAAGAAGAAGAAATTTCCCGGCTTCAGGAGGAGATGGACGGGGCGGATGCCCTGGCACAAGAAGGAGAAGCCAGGATGCAGGAACTTTTAAAAGAACGGGAGGAAGTGTCAGAAAGGCACAAAGAATTTTTCCAGAGACGGGAAGAATTGTCCAGGCAGATGAATCTGCTGGATAAAGAGGGATTCCGCTTAAACAGCCAGATTGATAAGCTGGAAGAGACACAGGAAGCTCGGATTGGCTACATGTGGGAGGAATATGAAATGACTCCGGGAAGTGCCGCTGAGAGTGTCTCCCCAGAAGATGAGCGCAGTCCGGGAGAGTTGAAAAAAGATATTGCCAGGGTGAGAGAAGAAATAAGGAAGCTGGGGGATGTAAACGTAAATGCCATTGAGGACTATAAGGAACTTCAGGAGAGACACACATTCCTGTCTGCCCAGCACGAAGACCTGGTGACAGCGGAAAAAACACTTCTGCAGATTATAGACGACCTGGACACAGGGATGCGGAAACAATTTGCGGAAAAGTTCAAGGAAATCCAGAGAGAATTCAATAAAGCGTTTCAGGAGCTGTTCGGCGGGGGAAAAGGCACGCTGGAGCTGATGGAAGATGTGGATATTCTGGAGGCAGGAATCAAGATTATTTCCCAGCCGCCGGGCAAGAAGCTTCAGAATATGATGCAGCTGTCAGGGGGTGAGAAGGCTCTCACGGCTATTGCGCTGCTCTTTGCCATCCAGAATCTGAAGCCGTCGCCCTTTTGTCTCCTGGACGAAATAGAGGCCGCTCTGGATGATTCCAATGTGGTAAGATTTGCCCAGTATGTACATAAATTGACGGAGAATACGCAATTTATTATTATTACCCACAGGCGGGGAACAATGAATGCGGCTGACCGGCTGTATGGGATTACCATGCAGGAGAAAGGGGTTTCCACCCTGGTGTCGGTGGACCTGGTTCAAAGTGACCTGCAGTAAGGAGGATTGATATGGCAGAAGAAAAACAGGGATTTTTTAAGCGGCTGGTGAACGGTCTGGCCAAGACCAGAGAGAATATCGTATCCGGCATTGATTCTATTTTCAGCGGGTTTTCCAGCATTGATGATGATTTTTACGAGGAAATAGAAGAAATATTGATTATGGGGGACATTGGAATCAATGCCACCACTTCCATTATCCAGAAGCTGAAAGACCAGGTGGCACAAAAGCACATCAAAGACCCTGCAGAGTGTAAACAGCTGCTGATTGACAGTGTGACGGAACAGATGCAGGTGGAGGACACCCAGTATGAATTTGAAAACCGCAAATCCGTGATTCTGGTGGTGGGTGTTAACGGTGTGGGCAAGACCACATCTGTGGGAAAACTGGCGGGAAAGCTGAAAGACCAGGGGAAAAAGGTAGTGCTGGCGGCAGCGGATACCTTCCGGGCCGCGGCAGGGGAACAGCTGACCCAGTGGGCCAACCGGGCAGGGGTGGAAATTATCGGAGGCCAGGACGGTGCAGACCCGGCGTCCGTGGTCTATGACGCGGTGGCGGCTGCCAAAGCCAGGAACGCGGATGTTCTGCTGTGTGACACGGCAGGCCGCCTTCACAATAAGAAAAATCTTATGGAAGAACTGCGGAAAATATACCGGATTCTGGAACGGGAGTACCCGGAGGCATACCTGGAGACTCTGGTGGTGCTGGACGGGACCACAGGGCAGAATGCTCTGATTCAGGCAAGGCAGTTCAGCGAGGCGGCTAATCTGACAGGCATCATCCTCACCAAACTGGACGGCACGGCAAAAGGAGGAATCGCGGTGGCCATACAGTCGGAGCTGAATATACCTGTGAAGTATATCGGAGTGGGAGAGAGCATCGACGACCTGCAGAAATTCGATGCGCAGGCTTTTGTGAATGCGTTGTTTCATATTGAAGAAGGACAACAGGAAGGTTAAAATATGCTGACATTAGATAAATTTGAAGAAGCATCAGAAATTGTAAAAAAAGTAACAAGAGAGACGAAACTGATTTACAGCGAATATTTAAGCGAGCAGACCGAAAACAAAGTATACCTGAAACCGGAGAACATGCAGCTCACAGGGGCCTACAAAGTGCGTGGAGCCTATTATAAGATCAGTACATTGTCTCAGGAAGAAAAAGAGAAGGGCCTCATCACCGCATCGGCAGGAAACCATGCTCAGGGGGTGGCGTATGCGGCGAGAGCCTTCGGTGTAAAAGCTGTCATTGTCATGCCCAACACCACCCCTTTAATCAAGGTGGAGCGGACCAAGAGCTACGGGGCAGAGGTGGTGCTGTACGGGGATATCTATGATGAATCCTGTAAGTATGCACTTGAGCTGGCAGAGGAAAACGGATATACATTTATCCATCCCTTTGATGATTTGTCGGTGGCCACCGGGCAGGGTACCATAGCCATGGAGATTATTCAGGATCTGCCTCTGGTGGACTATATTCTAGTCCCTGTGGGAGGGGGCGGCCTGGCGGCAGGTGTGTCGGTTCTGGCAAAACAGCTGAATCCTCATATCAAAGTGATCGGTGTGGAGCCGGAAGGGGCCAACTGTCTGGAAGTTTCCCTGGAAAAAGGAGAGCTGTGCACGCTGCCGGAGGTGGCTACCATTGCAGACGGCACAGCGGTGCAGACTCCTGGAGAAAAGATTTTTCCCTATCTGAAAGAAAACATTGATGAGGTGATCACCATTCAGGATGATGAGTTGATTGTAGCTTTCCTGGATATTGTGGAAAATCACAAAATGGTGGTGGAGAATTCAGGGCTTCTCACAGTGGCCGCCCTGAGGCATCTGGAGTTTTCCGGGAAAAAGGTGGTCTGCATTTTAAGCGGCGGAAATATGGACGTGATTACCATGGCTTCCGTGGTACAGCACGGATTGATTCAGAGAGACAGAATCTTCACAGTATCTGTTCTTCTGCCGGACAAACCGGGGGAACTGGTACGGGTATCGTCAGTGATCGCCCAGCATCAGGGAAATGTCATTAAGCTGGACCACAATCAGTTTGTCAGCACCAACCGCAGAGCGGCAGTGGAATTGAAGATTACTATGGAAGCTTTTGGAACAGCACATAAGAGACAGATAGTGGGGGCCCTGGAACAGGCTGGATTCAGGCCGAAGGTGATACGGCCTATTTTATAGGAGTGAGAGTGTTGGATATGAATATAATCGGTGCTTACGCAGTGCCCCACCCGCCGCTGATTATCCCGGAGGTGGGGCGGGGACAGGAGCAGAATATACAGGCCACCGCAGACTCCTATGAGCGGATTGGGCGTGAGACAGCACAGCAGAAACCGGATGTTCTGGTGGTGATTTCCCCTCACAGTGTTTCCTATGCAGACTATCTGCATATTTCTCCAGGCAGTCAGGCCCAGGGAGATTTTGGCAGTTTTGGGGCACCTGAGATAGTTGTGCAGACTCTTTATGACCAGGATTTTGCCAATCAGCTGTGCGCTTATGCGGAATATCATGGGATACCGGCAGGGTTTCTGGGGGAAAAAGACCCGGCGCTGGACCACGGTACCATGATACCTTTGTACTTTATACAAAAATATGCAGGGTATATTCCCATTGTGCGTATTTCCATTTCAGGGCTTTCCTATCAGCTTCACTATCAGCTGGGACAGTGTATCTGTCAGACTGCCGCCGCTGCTGGCAAAAGAACGGTGATTTTAGCCAGCGGAGACCTGTCCCATAAATTGAGAGAGGACGGGCCTTATGGGTTTTCCATGGATGGACTTCTGTTTGACGAAAAGATATGTAATATATTTTCAAAGGGAGATTTTTCTGCCCTGCTGGGAATCGATGAGGAATTCTGTGAAGCCGCCGCAGAGTGCGGACACCGCTCGTTTGTGATCATGGCAGGGGCGCTGGACGGCTGGAGTGTGGAGGCAGAACTGCTCTCTTATCAGGGACCTTTCGGGGTGGGATATGCGGCCGCGTCTTTCCGCCCCATAAGCCCGTCGGAGGACAGAAAGTTCCTGGAGCGCCACATTCGGGAAAAAGAGCGGAAACTGCTGGAGAGAAAGGAACAGGAAGACGCCTGGGTCCGGCTGGCCAGAAACTCTCTGGAACACTATATCCAGGAAGGAGAACGTCTGCCCCTGCCGGAAGGCCTGCCCCCTGAATTTTATCAGGAGCAGGCAGGAGCTTTTGTCTGTCTGAAAATCGACGGGCGCCTGCGGGGATGTATGGGAACCATTCTGCCGGTTCACAGCTGTATTGGAGAGGAGATTATAGAAAATGCCATCAGCGCCGCTGTCCATGACCACCGCTTTTCCCCGGTTACACTGGAAGAACTGCCGCTGCTCACATACAGCGTGGATATTCTGGGTGAGCCGGAGCCCATCCAGAGCATCGACCAGCTTGACATTGAGAAATACGGTGTCATTGTACAGTCAGGCTTGAAGCGGGGACTGCTGCTCCCTGACCTGGCCGGCGTGGACACGCCTCAGGAACAGGTGCACATTGCGCTGGAGAAGGCTGGGATATCCCCTTATGTGGATTATACCATGGAGAGGTTTGAGGTGGTGCGGCATTAAATATGAGAGCGTGTTTGAGAAATCATTCACGCTCTATTTTTTCGATCAAACAGCGATGCGATTTTTGAACCTTATCATAAGAAATGCCCACCAGCAGAACAGAATCAAACTCTGCTGCCTTTTGAATATAATTTTTCTGTTTGATCTGCCCAATGGCATATTCCGCTGTACTGTTTACTTTTAATTCAAGAATAATTGCAGGGCCTTTATTTTTCCGTGGATAGAACAGATAATCGCAGTAACCTTTTCCACTTTTTTCTTCGCGCACTATATGGTAATCTTTTCTGGCGTAGAGATAACATAAAGTAATGACACAGGACAGGGAATTTTCGTCGTTATAGTTCAGAAAGGGAATTTCTCTGTCATGAACAGTTTCCAAAAGTTTTGCAACTTTTCTTTCATCCATGGCAAGGGTTGCTTCTAACATCATTTTAGAACTGTCTACAATTTCTTTCACTTCTCCCATGCTGTCCCGGGACAAAACCGTCTGATATTTTTCCATCAGTTCATGATTTGGAATTTCCAGATATCCATTATAATAGGTAAGAAAACCGTACACAACCATAGCAGATAAAATATCACTTCGCGTTTCCAGCCTCTGTTCAGCCGCGCTGTATCCAGTCAGTTCAGCTTCTATGGGAATGCCTGACACCAGTTTTACAATATCCTCCCTCACTTCATCCACATTATGTTCGATGCAGTCTGCTATCTCATTCATAGGCCCTGTTTCCGTCCAATAATTCAGGCATATGCCCCGCACCAATGCTTTGCTTACGGAACGGGGATTAAAAAGGCTTTTCCCATCGCTGGTGGAATAACCGTCGTACCACCGCTTCATATCCTCAAAAGAAACCGCTCTGCTGTTCCGGCATAATTTCTGCACTTCATCCTCCTGGAAGCCAAAATATCCATCATACACATTATCGTTCATAAAATCATACTCGTCAAACATATTCAGTTCGGAGCCGCTGGAATACTTTGCGATAGGCAATATGCCCGTCATATATGCAAGGCTTACGTATGGCTTATCTTTCAAAATCCCTTTCAGGAATTTAAGGAAACTG
>CANSYV010000017.1 GCA_947651335.1 uncultured Lachnospiraceae bacterium | reverse complement strand
CAAAAAAACAGGCGCTATTATTGATTAATAAAGAGATAAAGAAGGGGATATTTCATGAGCCAGGAAAAAGTAGACCGTTATAAAGAAAAAAAAACACGGCGGCACGAAATTTATAAAAAGGAAAAGCGGATGCTGGCATTGGAAAAATTTGCCGGAATTCTGCTCTGCGCTGTGCTGGTGGTATGGGTGGGATACTCTGTCTACGGCAAAGTAACCGCATCACAAAACTCAAAAGTCCATGAAACGGTTATGGACACTGGGGCAATCGACGATTACCTGTCTGACCTAAACACAGACGAGTAAAGTTCTGTAGGAAAATCAAAAACCAGACAAAAACGAGACAAAGAACCCCCGGGAAGTCATTCCTGGGGGTTTTTGACAGAAAATTATAATTTTACAACGTTGGCAGCCTGCATGCCGCGGGCTCCTTCGGTCAAATCATAAGAAACAGCCTGGCCTTCATCTAAAGATTTAAAGCCTTCTCCCTGAATAGCAGAGAAATGTACAAATACATCCGCTCCGTCTTCTCCGGTAATAAAACCATATCCTTTTTCTGCATTAAACCATTTAACAGTACCTTTGTTCATAATGTTACCTCCATAAAAAATAAAAAATGAGATGATGCTGTAAAGGATTTCCCTGTACAGCGGTAGATGCTGCTGGTGAACCGAAGACAAGACGGGCAGCAGTTTTCATTTCTGCCTGATACAAATAAACGAATAACCCGAAAACACTTCCAACTTTAAGAACTAAGCGGCAGAGCCGCTTTTAATCCCCACCCCTCACTACCTGCGAAGGAGTTTCGCCTGCTTTGCGCACGGAATGCACATTAGGAGGCAGTCCGGCACCACTTACGGATCATATTTCCTACAGACCCAAAAATTCACCAGCTTTTACAGACTATATTGTTGTAATATAATCTCTAAAAACTAGTGATTCTCTCTTACAGCGTATAGCCTTAACCAAGTAGTTCCTATTATAAGTGGGGCATTTGAAAAAGTCAAGGAGAAATTTGGTTTTTTCAATAACTATTCCTCAGTTTCTGGGGCGGCTGGTAACTTTTTCGTGCCAAAGCAGAAGAATCATGTTATAATCGAGAGAACGTACTATATATTATATTCAGTGATTTAAAATCGCCGGATATAAAAATAAACAGAAATATTTGGAGGTGTTTATGGGTATTTTGATCAAAGGAGGCCGGGTCATTGATCCGGATACAAAGCTGGATGAAGTCACAGATGTGTATATCGAAGACGGACGAATCCAAAAAGTGGGAAAAATCAAACAGGGAGAAGCCGACCAGGTCCTGGATGCAAAAGGGTGTTACGTGATGCCGGGGCTGATTGATCTGCATGTACACTTCCGCGATCCGGGGCAGGAGGAAAAAGAAGATATCGCCTCCGGCGGAAAGGCTGCTGCAAAAGGAGGATTTACAACGGTCCTGGCCATGCCCAATACCCATCCGGTGATTGACACAGCCAGCCGGGTAAATTACGTACATCACAAAGCAGAGGAGGTGTCTCCCATCCATGTACTGCAGGCCGGCGCCATCACAAAGGGACAGAAAGGAGCCGAGCTGGCCGATATCGAGGAAATGGTCCAGGCAGGCATACCGGCTGTTTCCGAAGACGGAAAATCTGTCATGAACTCCCAGCTGTATCTGGATGCCATGCTGATTGCCAAGAAGCATAACATTCCCGTCATGGCCCACTGCGAAGACCAGATGCTGGTGGGAAATGGCTGTATGAACGATGACGAGAAAGCTGCCGAACTTGGACTTCCCGGAATCAGCAGTATGGTGGAGAACATCATTGTTGCCAGAGATATTTTCCTGGCACAGGATGCAGGAGTCCATCTGCATCTGTGTCACTGCTCCACCAAGGAGAGCGCGCATATGCTCCAGATTGCCAAGGATAGCGGTTTCTCCATCACAGGAGAGGTCTGTCCCCACCATTTCACATTGTGCAGTGAAGACATTCCTGGGGATAACCCTAACTTTAAAATGAATCCGCCTCTTCGCAGACGGGAGGACAAAGAGGCTCTGCGAAAAGCCCTCAAAGAAGATGTCATCGACGTAATCAGCACGGACCATGCCCCCCATACACTCAAAGAAAAAGAGGGTTCCATGAAAAATGCCCCCTTCGGGGTTGTGGGCCTGGAAACCTGTGTGCCGCTGGTCGTTACTGAACTGGTGGACAAGGGAATTCTCACACCTATGCAGATGGCGGAAAAAATGAGCCGCAATCCCGCGCAGATTCTCAATCTGGATAAAGGTTCCCTGAGAGAAGGCAAGGCCGCGGACATTACCATCATTGACCCGGATGAGGAGTACATCATTGATGCCCGGACCTTCGTGTCCAAGGGAAAGAACACACCATTTAATGGAAGGAAAGTAAAAGGCAGGGTGACGGCCACTATCTGCGATGGAAAGATTGTTTACCAGGCCGGACAGATGGAGAATGACTTATGATTGAAAAACTGATTGAAAAAATAAAGAAAACCCAGGCCCCTGTTGTGGTGGGGCTGGACCCTATGATTGACTATATCCCCGGCTTTCTTTTAAAAGAAGCTTTTGCCCGGCACGGGGAAACCCTGGAAGGCGCCGCCCAGGCAGTCTGGGAATTTAATAAAGGCATCATAGACGCGGTCTGGGACCTGATTCCCGCTGTAAAACCACAGATTGCCATGTATGAACAGTTTGGCATTCCCGGGCTGGAGGTATACAAACGGACAATTGATTACTGCCACGAAAAAGGATTGATTGTTATCGGCGATATCAAGCGGGGGGATATTGGTTCCACCTCCGCCGCATATGCCGCCGGACATCTGGGAAGGGTGCAGGTGGGAAGCCAGTCTTATGCACCTTTTGACGAGGACTTTGCCACAGTGAATCCCTACCTGGGTTCAGACGGGGTAAAACCTTTTGTGGATGTGTGTAAAGAATACAAAAAGGGCCTGTTCATCCTGGTAAAAACTTCCAACCCTTCCAGCGGGGAATTCCAGGACAGGCTCATAGACGGAAAGCCTCTATATGAATGGGTAGGAGAAAAGGTGAACCAGTGGGGGCTGGAACACATGGGCCGGGATTACAGTTACATCGGTGCAGTCATCGGCGCCACCTATCCGGAAATGGGAAAGGCCCTCAGAAAGCTTATGCCCCGCACATTTTTCCTGGTGCCGGGATATGGCGCCCAGGGGGCGTCTGCCGCTGACCTGGCAGACTTTTTCGGAGATGACGGCTTGGGAGCTATTGTAAATTCTTCCCGTGGGATTATCGCGGCCTATAAAAAGGAGCCGTACGCGTCTTTCGGCGAAGAGGGATACGCACAGGCTTCCCGAAAGGCAGTGGAGGATATGGCTGCCGACCTTCTTCAGGCATGGAAACGAGGCTGAGATACCAAATGCTGAAACGTGAGACAACAACGGAGGAACACGAATATGGAACACACACAAGGGCAGTATAAACAGAAGGAAAACTGCCAGGTAATCCGCCAGGAAGCTGTGGGAAACCACATCTACAGCCTGTGGCTGCACACCGAAACCATCGCCGGATGCGCCCAGTCGGGACAGTTCGTAATGGCATACTGCCAGGATAAGAGCCGTCTTCTGCCCCGCCCCATCAGCGTGTGCCAGACAGATGGGAATGCCCTGCGTCTGGTATACCGGACAGCCGGGGAGGGAACCAGAGAATTTTCCGCATTAAAGACTGGAGACTTCCTGGAACTTATGGGCCCCCTGGGAAATGGATATCCTCTTGACGAGGCGGAGGGAAAAAAGGTTCTGCTTTTAGGAGGCGGCATCGGCATTCCGCCCCTGCTGGAGACAGCCGCCCATTTAACAGGCAGTGTGACAGCAGTGCTGGGATACAAAGATGAGATTTTCCTGAAGGAAGAATTTGAAAAGTTCTGCCCTGTGGTATGCGCGGTGGAACATGCGCCGGATGATACCGCAGATGCTGTAACAGGCAATGTACTGGATGCCGTTGAGAAGCGGGATCTGGCGGCAGACATGATCTTCGCCTGCGGCCCCACCCCTATGCTGCGGGCAGTCCAGGCTTATGCGGCGGCAAAGGGGATTCCCTGCTGGCTGTCTCTGGAGGAGCGCATGGCCTGCGGAATCGGTGCATGCCTGGGCTGTGTCTGCGACTCGGTCCATGAAGACGAACATTTACATGTGTGCCGGAAACGGGTGTGCAAGGACGGCCCCGTTTTCCTCAGTACGGAGGTAGCCTTATGAAAACCAAAATACGTACAAGTGTGGAAATTGCAGGGGTAACGTTGAAAAATCCGGTAATGTCCGCCTCCGGCACCTTTGGCTCCGGAACGGAATACGCCCAGTACACAGATTTAAACCGGCTGGGCGCTGTGGTAACCAAAGGGGTGGCCAGCGTACCCTGGAGCGGGAACCCCACTCCCCGTCTGGCGGAGACCAGCAGCGGCATGTTAAACGCTGTGGGCCTGCAGAACCCAGGAGTGGAGGTATTCTGCCAGAGGGATCTGCCATTCTTAAAACAGTATGACACCCGGGTGGTGGTGAATGTGTGCGGCAGAACCCAGGAGGATTACTGCCAGGTGGTGGAACGGCTGTCCGCAGAGCCTGTGGATATGCTGGAGATCAATGTGTCCTGTCCCAACGTAAAAGAGGGCGGCATTGCCTTTGGACAGAATGCCAGTGCTCTGGAGGCTATCACCCGGGCGGTGAAGAAATACGCCGCCCAGCCTGTCATTATGAAACTGAGCCCTAACGTAACCAATATAGGAGAGATGGCCCGTGCCGCCCAGTCCGGCGGAGCAGACGCCATATCCTTAATCAATACCCTCACGGGAATGAAAATTGATGTGCACAGACGTAAGTTTCTTCTGGCAAATAAAACCGGAGGATTGTCTGGTCCTGCCATCAAGCCGGTGGCAGTCCGCATGGTCTATGAAGCCCATCACGCGTCCGGACTTCCCATTATCGGCATGGGCGGAATCCAGACCGCTGAGGATGCGCTGGAATTTATCCTTGCCGGAGCCAGCGCAGTGGCTGTGGGAACGGCAAATTTCCAAAATCCCTGCGCCATGGCTGATATCATAGATGGCATAGAGGCATATCTTGAACAATACAAGATAGACGATATCCGCAGCCTCACAGGGGCGGTGGACGGCTGATGAGATACAGATTAAACAGGTGCGGAGGTAATTACCATGGATAAATATTCTATATTTCGTGACCTTGCCGTTATACTGGTAACCGCGAAATGTTTCGGTCTTTTGGCCCGCAGGTGCAAAGCCCCCCAGGTGGCCGGAGAGATCGTAGCTGGTCTTTTAATCGGCCCCAGCGTTCTGGGCCTGGTCCAGAGTTCGGATTTTATGGCTGAGCTGGCTGAAATCGGCGTGATTCTGCTTATGTTTTCCGCTGGATTGACCACAGAATTAAAGAAACTAATCAAAACAGGCCCCGTGGCGTTCCTGATTGCCTGCAGCGGTGTGGCCGTCCCGCTGGCAGGAGGAACTTTTTTGTACATGGGATTCTACGGAGCATCCGCAGTGGGGACGGACGAATTTTACCGTGCCGTATTCATCGGCTGTATTATGACTGCCACTTCTGTGAGCATTACCGTGGAGGCACTGCGGGAAATGGGGCATCTACAGGGAACAGTGGGCACTGCCCTTTTGAGCGCCGCTATTATTGATGATGTGATCGGAATCATTGTGCTGACATTTGTGATTGGATTTAAAAGCGACTCGGCCCAGTCCGGCCAGGTGATCATCCAGACTGTACTGTTCTTCCTGTTCGCCATTGTGGTGGGGTTAATCAGCTACCGGTTTTTCAAATTCCTGGACGACAGATATCCCCACACCCAGAGGATTCCCATTTTCGGGCTTGCGCTGTGTTTTGGGCTTTCCTACATTGCCGAGGTTCATTTCGGCATCGCGGACATTACCGGAGCCTTTGTGGCAGGGATTATCCTTTGCAGTATCAAAGACTCCGACTACATAGCCAAGAAAATGGATGTTAGTTCTTCCATGATCTTCGGCCCTGTGTTCTTTGCCAGTATTGGGCTGAAAACGGATATCAGCGATCTCAATGTGAATATACTTTTGTTTTCTCTGGCTTTCATACTGGTGGCTCTGGTTACAAAAATCATTGGCTGCGGACTCATAGGAAAAATCTGCAGATTCAGCACTTCTGATTCCCTGAAAATCGGTGTAGGTATGATGACACGGGGGGAAGTGGCTTTGATTGTAGCGCAGAAAGGGCTTGCTGTGGGGCTGATGGAACCTGTATACTTTACAGCTGTTATCCTGCTGATTATTGTATCTTCCATTGCAACGCCTGTTTTGCTGAAACTTTTATATTCGAGATATCCGGAAAAAGAATATGCATAACATAAGGAGATGATCATATCATACGCGAAATTCAAGCACAGCAGATTACTGATGTGATAGAGAAATTATGTATTGAGGCAAATCAGCAGCTGCCAAAAGATGTGAGGCAGGCACTTCGCTGCTGCCGCAGGCAGGAAGACTGGGAAATTGCCCAGGGCGTGCTGGACCAGATTATTGAAAACTCTGAAATTGCCCGCCAGGAACAAGTGCCCATCTGCCAGGATACCGGGATGGCATGTGTATTCCTGGAAATCGGACAGGATGTGCACATTACGGGAGGTGCTTTGTCTGAGGCTGTGGACGAAGGTGTCCGCAGGGGATATGAGCGGGGGTATCTTCGCAAGTCTGTGGTAAAAGATCCCCTGCGCCGTGAGAATACCGGGGACAACACCCCGGCCATGCTCTACACAGAGATTGTACCGGGCACCCATATCACAGTCTCCGTTGTCCCCAAAGGCTTCGGCAGTGAGAATATGAGCGCTATCCGTATGTTTAAGCCCTCCCACGGCCTTTCCGGCATCAAAGACTTTATTCTGGAAACGGTTGAGGCTGCGGGACCCAATCCCTGTCCTCCCATGGTGGTGGGGGTGGGAATCGGCGGCACCTTTGACAAAGCGGCTCTGCTGGCCAAGAAGGCGCTGATCCGCCCCATTGATTCCTCCCATCCTGACCCATTTTACAGGGATTTAGAAACGGAGATGCTGGAAAAAATCAATGAACTGGGCATCGGACCCCAGGGCTTCGGCGGGAGAACCACTGCCATTGGACTAAATATTGAAACCATGCCCACTCACATTGCCGGTATGCCCTGCGCAGTGAATATCAGCTGCCATGTGACACGCCATCAAACAGAGGTGATCTAAAATGGAAAAACATATCCGTCTGCCTCTTACGGAGGAAACAGCCCGCAGCCTTCATGCCGGTGATACCGTCTACCTCACCGGAACGATCTATACCTCCAGAGACGCAGGCCACAAACGAATGTGCGAAGCACTGGAAAAAGGACAGCCCCTGCCATTTGACCCGGCAGATTCCGTAATCTATTATGTGGGGCCCACTCCGGCAAAACCCGGACAGGTGATCGGTTCCGCCGGACCCACCACCAGCGGGCGCATGGATGCCTATGCCCCGGCTATGCTGTCTGTGGGCGCCCGGGGAATGATCGGAAAAGGCGCCCGGCTGCCACAAGTCATTGAAGCAATGAAAAAATACAGCGGCGTCTACTTTGGCGCAACCGGAGGCGCAGGGGCGCTTCTGGCCAGATGCATCAAAAAGAGCGAATTGATTGCCTACGAAGATCTGGGCGCAGAAGCCCTCAGAAAACTTTATGTGGAAGACATGCCTCTGGTGGTCATCATCGACAGTGAAGGCAGAAACCTCTACGAAGAAGGAAGGGCCGCTTATCTGAAACACCATAAGAAATGAGAAGGAGCAGACAATCATGAAATGTTTGAGATGTGAAAAAGAATCAGAAGACCAGGATGTGGTTATCTATCGTTATACCAATCTGATGGCATCCACTGAGTTGGACGGAAGTTTCCAGATTGCAAAGAAAGAACTCAGTGTATCCACAGTAAAACTTCCGGCCTACACAAAAGAACGGATTGACGAGATGCGCCTGGCGGGAAAACTGATTATCGAATTCCACGAGACAGGTGTCTGGCCAGAGGGGGCCACCCTGCGCTAGAACATGCCCATATCCCTGGAAAATTAGACAATAGCGGACACATCACATGCCAGAATGTGTGATGTGTCCGCATTTTTTGTGTGGCAGAAATTGTGCTCAAAAATTAAAATTATGTATTGACATCTGAGGGCGCTGCTTATATAATAAAGTTATAAAAGTTAATGCGTTTACATTTTTGGCTTTTATTGATCACTGCAGTGACTAAATTTTTTTGATTCAAAAAGTTAACATGTTTATTTTATGGGGTGTAAGGAGGAAAGGAATGAAAGTAACTGGTTCTAAACGATGGTTTATTGTTGTAATCTGCGCATTGATGGCCGGAGTTATGGTCTATGTTCCATTTCTGCGGTACAGCTACTATGACCAGATGGTGGTACTGTTCACGCAGTACAAGCCTGTGGTCTCTGCTGACTATGTAAATGAATTTATTGGGGATTTCGGGCTGGTATTTGGGGTGGTATCCATGGTGGGCTATGTATTCGGGGGGATTTTCGCAGACCGGTTTAAGGAGAAATGGCTGCTGATTCTGGGAGCCGCCGTGATGGGTGCCTGTTCTTTCTGGTTCGGCATAGTGCCCAGCCGTACATCCATTATGATTATCCATTTCCTGTATGGAGTGGGCACCAGTTTCCTGATCTGGTCCGCATATCTGAAACTGACCCGTAAAATGGGAAATGCCAGCGAACAGGGCCGTATGTTCTCCACCTCTGAATTTGTCAGAGGCATCTTTGGAACAGTCATTGGATTTGTGGGGGTGGGACTGCTGAGCAGAGCTGCCCTGGCAGACGGACAGATGGACCCTGCGGCAGTGGGAGCTCAGTGGAGGACTCTGCTTTTTATCAGCGGCGGGCTCTTCCTGGTGTTTGCCCTGCTGGTATTAATCTTTGTGCCCGCTGACGTTATCGGCGCGGAGGAACAGGATGATACGGCTGTTCAGGCGGACTTCAGCATGAAAAATATCATTGCCGTTCTGAAGCTTCCCGGAACCTGGATGATATCTGCCCTGATTTTCTTCTGCTTTTCCTTTACATCAGCGGGAAATGGGTATCTGGGCGCCTATACCACCAGCGTGCTGGGGATATCCGCCACACAGGCAAGTCTTTTTGCCATCATCCGGAACTATATCATCGCGGCAGTGATGACTTTCTTAATCGGATTTGTGGCTGACAAGATAGGCTCCAAGTCAAAAACCCTGGGCATTTATCTTGTAATAGCC
This sequence comes from uncultured Lachnospiraceae bacterium, assembly GCA_947651335.1. Taxonomy (GTDB): domain Bacteria; phylum Bacillota; class Clostridia; order Lachnospirales; family Lachnospiraceae; genus MGBC164599. The sequence goes on along the minus strand of CANSYV010000017.1, from coordinate 2,069 downwards.
ACCATCCTGTGTGCGGCATTGATTGTCACAAAAAGTGCTGTAGTTCTCTGCCTGGCTGTGTCTTTTGCATTTGCCATTGTGTACTCCGGTATGAGGGGAATCTACTTTGCCACCCTGGGGGAGGTGGGAATTCCTCTGAAATATACGGGCATTGCCACAGGCATCATCTCCGCCCTGTGTTACCTGCCGGACGTATATTTTGCCAAACTGGCAGGTTCCTGGATCGACCAGTTCGGAAACAGAGGATACGATTATATCTGGCTGTGGGCCATTGGATGCGGGATACTGGGTGTCCTTACCGCTTTTGTCACTGCCAGGTATTCTAAGAAGCTCAGCATTCAGGAACACGGACAACAGGAGAGCTGAGGTGTCTTATGGGGAAAGAAGCAACCATTATAGCAGGCGTCCTGGTTATAGCTGATTTGCTTTTCTGCTTTGCCATCGGCTTTTCCACAAAGGGAGATACCACAGATGCAGAAGGCTACTTTATAGGAAATAAAAAAACGGGAACCGTACTCTTGTTCCTGACCGCATGGGCCAGTTTCAGCGGCGCGGGGAATTTCATTGGCCAGGCGGGCAGAGGCGCGCTGGAGGGAATCAGCGCGTACTGGCTCTGGCTGGGTGAGGGATTCTGCGGCGGCATTATCATGGGTTACATACTGGCGCCTTATCTGTCCAGATTCCGCTATCTGTCCATGCCCCACTTTGTTGCCAGCCATCTTTATGGCGGAGATCTCTACATCCGCCGGGTGGGGGGACTGGCGGCGCTTATGCCCAATCTGGTATGGCCGGGAGCCCAGATTATGGGCGTGTCCTATGTGCTGGAACAGATATTTGGCATTGATTACAGAATGGCAGTGGTTATATGCGGAGTGGTATTCATATTTTACACCGTAAGCGGCGGGGTTAAGGCAGTGATTTACGCTGACGCCCTCCACGGAACAGTTCAGATGATCTTTTCTGTGGCAGTCATTTACTTCGGACTGAAATGTTTTCATTTTGACCTGGCCCTGCTCAGAGAAAGTGTCACTGCCGTGGACCCGTCAAAATGGGAGTTGTTCGCGGACAAACCCATTGTCATTATCAGCAGTTTTCTCACAGGGCTTGTGGGGGCGGTGTCAAATCCCATATTCTGGAACCGGGCCTTTGCGGCCAAAGACGTGGCCAGCGCAAAAAAGGCTTATGGAATCACCTTCTTCATGAACATTATCCTGGTATTTCTCATGATTCTTCTGGGAATTGCCACACTGATGTTCAACACCACCGCAGGGGACCAGTCCCTGGTATGGCTGATTCTCAACAAAATGCCGGTCGTCTGCGGAGTAATTCTGGCAGAGAGCGTGCTGGCGGCGTGCATGTCCTGCGCGGATACCCATCTCAATTGCGCAGCGGCAAATATTGTCTCTGATATTATTGACCCGGAGGGCCGTCTGGACGGGCCTGTCAGCGTCCGGTACGCAAAAGCAGCCACCTTGATTTCCGGCATCGTGGCCCTGGTTTCCGGACTGTACGCACCGTTTATCTATGCGCTGGGTACTTACGGCTACACCATCTGCGGCGGTGTTCTGATACCAGCCTTTGTCATGGGACTGATCTTCAAAGACCGCAGTTCCACCAAAAACCGTTCCCGGATGAACATTCAGGCGGCGAAAATCGGCATCACCATTGGCATCATACTGGCATTTTCGTTCGAAATTGTGCCTGGGCTGCATCAAATATTGGGAGGCGGCGTCATTCCCGGCATACTGGGCACCAGTCTGGGGATGCTTGTCTGTAATGTGATGATGGGCAAAGGCAGGCGCAGCAAGCTGGAGTGAGGCTGTGACAATGTGTCTGCAAGTTGGTATCTATTCGGAGCCAGGTATCAGCTCAGACCCTGCCATGCATGGCTCTCTCCTCCGCTGTGTACAATGGCATGATATCACGGTATTACCGATAGTTATCAACTTGCAGGCACATTGTCAGAGCATGCTTGAAACGTACTTTTAAAGTTTTGAGTTGGGACAAAAGAAATAAAAATTGGGAGGTATTGCAAAATGAAAAATGTTATCAATGAAGCTCACAACAGA
>CANSYV010000016.1 GCA_947651335.1 uncultured Lachnospiraceae bacterium | reverse complement strand
ACAATGAAACGTTATCTGGTAGAGCGTAAAGGAAAGGCGGCGATCCGATAAAATGAATTTTCGAGATGTCAGAAATCAAATTGTTTTAGGTCTGAGTGAGCATCTGGAAATACCGGTCTGTTTGAGCAATCAGGTGAGTCCGGAAATGGAGTATCCTTTTGTGATCTATTCATCAACTTCTCCCTATATTCCGGATAACGGTTTTGGAGAATACGATTGGTCAGAAAGCGAAGAAAACACGACCGTGGAGGTGCGCAGGGAGCAGCCTGCCTGTTCGATGTCGTTTACCGCCTGCGGTATAAACCGGGAGGGGGTTTTAGGGGATGACGAAGCCCTGGAACTGGCCGAGAAAGCTCAGGGATGGTTTTTACATACCGGGTATGATTTTATTTCCCGGAAGGGGCTTACGGTTGTGGACGTGGCAAATGTCCAGGAACGGTCCTTCCTCCAGGTGGATGAGGAAACAAGAAGGTATGGGTTTGATGTGATAATCCGGTACGTAAGATCGGATGCAAGGACAATAAGAATCATTGAGGGTGTGGCTGCAATACAGAAAGGAGAGAGTGATGGGTAAGGATGTTGTAGTCGTGGTATCTCTGCAGCAGGTAGACACATCGGTGGATGCCCTGGACATTCTACTGGTGTCAACAGCCGGCGCCAAGGATGCAAAGAGTTATCGGACCCTGGAAGGGCTGAAGGCGGACTGGGCAGAGGATACGAGTATTTATAAAAGAGCAGCGGCAATTTTCGGGCAGGGAAAGGCAAGGCCGGCGCCGGAGAAGCTGATTCAAAAGGTGAAAGTAGTGGGGCTGGAAACGCCGGAATCTCCTGAAGCATTGGTAAATGCGATAAAGGAATATCAGAAAAAGGATAATGACTGGTACCTTTTCATGACGGATCAGGAAGGGGATTCCTATATTGAGGCGCTGTCAAAATTTGCGGAAGACAGTGAATCCAGTGAGGCTGAGCTTGCAGCCGGGAAAGAGGACCATCGGAAATTTTATTTTGCCCAGACAAACGATAAGGGGCTTGAAGTAAAAGCCCGGCGTTCTGTTGTGATTTATACAGAAACACCCGGGGAGCAGGCGGCAGCTGCCTGGATCGGCGCTGTAGGGCCGTGGTATCCTCAAAGCGTTACCTGGAAATTTAAGATGCCTGTGGGAGTTTCCGTCCCTGCGTTGACAGAAGAAGAAATTGGAGCTTTGGAGGAGAACCATATTAATTTTGTAACCAATGAGTATAAAAGGAATTATATAAAAAACGGATGCTGCCTGGATGGGGAATGGATTGACGCAATCCTTGGCGGGGACTGGATTGCCAAGACTATTCGTGAAAAATTGTATGATATATTCCTGGACAACCCCAATATCCCTTATACGGATGCGGGATTTACCTTGATTGCGGCAGGGGTTTTTGAGACGCTGGAGGATGCAGCCGGCTATTCCATTCTTGCGCAGAGCCCAGAATCCGGCGCCGGTATCTATAATGTTATAGTCCCTAAAAGGTCTGAGGTCACAGAGGAACAGGCGGCGTCCAGGCAGATGCCAGATATCTTTTGGGAGGCCCAACTGGGGGGCGCGGTGCATGGCACAAAAATCAAAGGTACTTTAAAAGTCACACTTTAAGGAAAGGGGGAGAAAGCATATGGACATGAGTTATGACCCTAAGAAAGTAAATGTCAATGTGGATGGGACAATTATAACCGGGTTTTCCAGTGATGGAATTATTACAATTTCCAAGAATGAAGATGCCGTGGTTCCTAATGTGGGATGCCAGGGGGATGTGGTTTATGAAGAGAATGCGAATGAGAGCGGGACAATTGCATTAACCCTTCAGGGGACATCCCCGTCCCTTGCAAAATTACGAAGGCTGGCTGTCAACCGGAAGAAATTTTCGGTATCTGTATCTGATGCAAATGAAGATGATGCAATTACGGTTAGCGCACAGAATTGTAGGATTTTAAAGGTACCGGATGTTTCCAGGGGAAAGACCTCTGGTACTGCGACCGTTAATATTTACGTGCCAAAACTTACTTTGCGTTAATAAGAAAGAGTTTAAGATGATAAAAGCGTGGAAAGAAAGACAACCGGCATGGCCTCAGAAACCAAAAGGATTATCAGAAAGGTATATAAAAGAAATGTGAAATGGTTGCTTTTACATGACCAGCGCCTTATAATAATACCATCTTTGTTTACAGGACGATAAGGAACTGGATTGGTTATGGAAAAGCACAAAAAGAGGAACTGGAAAAAAATCACAGCACTTCTGCTGGGCTGCCTGTGTCTGGCGGCAGCGGCAGTTACCTGCTGGCTGAGTAATCTTCTGGTTGATATGGCTCTGTGCAGGCCAAAGGAGAGCATCTGGGACAACGATGCCTATGCCAGTGTGGAGGCGGACGTGGAAGCCTCCTACGTGGTGGACGATAAAACCCAGGAGAACATGATCAGAGCCTATGAGAAGAAAGAACTCTGGCTGTCTGAAGTAAAGACAGAGGAGGTATCCCTGGTTTCGGAAGACGGATATGAGCTGCGGGCCAAGGTTTATTCCGGAGGCAGGAGACAGCACCGCTGGGCGCTGCTGCTCCACGGTTACGGGTATACGGGAAGAAAAGAGGAGATGGAGTACATAGGGGCAGAATATGGAACCCGGGGCTGGCAGGTGCTCTCCCCCGACTTGCGGTGCCATGGGGAGAGCCAGGGGGATTTCATCGGTATGGGATGGACAGACCGTCTGGATGTGATCCAGTGGATTCAGTATATTCTTTCCAGGGACAACCAGGCGGAAATCGTGATTCACGGCCAGTCTATGGGAGGGGCTGCGGCTCTCATGACAGCCGGCGAGGAACTTCCCGGGCAGGTGAAGGCAGTGGTATCTGACTGTGCCTATACCAGTGCCTGGGATATTTTCAGCCGGAAACTGAAAGACTGGTATGGGGCCGGGCCGTTTCCCATCTTATACGAAACAAATCTCATATTCCAGATGCGGGGAGGCTACAGTCTTTTTGCGGCCTCAGCACTGGAGCAGGTGAAAAAAAGCAGCCTCCCCATTTTGTTTATTCATGGAGAGGCAGATGATTTTGTACCGTTGTCTATGGTATATGATCTGTATGAACAGGCTGGAGGGCCGAAAGAACTGCTGACAGTGCCCGGAGCAGGCCATGGGCTGTCCAATTATGCAGACCCGAAAGCCTATTATGGTACTGTTTTTTCTTTTTTAAAACAGTATGCGGCATCATAGCGGCCAGGCAATCCGCGGCGGCATATGCCGTTTCAGATAAAATGCGCACAGTCCGGTAAATGTTCCGGTGGCAATGCCGCTGATGGCCAGAGCCGGAAGGTAGGCCAGCATGGAGGGAAGCTGGGTGATGGCCACAGCAACGGCGATCTGGCCCAGGTTATGGAACAGGGCGCCGAATATGCTGATGAAAACCACATATCGGTTTCCCAAAATACGAAACAGCAGGGTCATGGCCGCGAAGCAGAAGAACCCTCCCGCCAGGCTGTACATCAATGAGACCATCTGGCCTGCAAAAAAAGAGGACAAAAAGATCCGCGCTGTCAGCACCAGCAGGGCATCCCGGGCTCTGGTGTGCATCAGAAGCCATAGGGTGACAATGTTGGAAAGACCCAGTTTGATACCGGGCAGCGGCACCAGCGGAGGCAGGAGAGACTCCAGGGTGAAGATGGTCAGGGCTATGGTGGTGTACAGGGCCAGCAGAGTCATTTTTTTTACATTGGTTTTCTGTGTGTGGTTATCTTGTGGTGGCATCTATGGGGGACTCCTCCTTTGCGTCTTCGATTTGTATCACCAGTTTATGGGGGAGGCAGCTGATGGGACAGCCGGTGGAAGAAATCATGCCCATCTTTACACACAGCATGTCAGGGCAGTCGGCGGCGGTGATGCCGATTTTTCCATCAGAAATCCGGATGGTGTTATAACCGCCGCCGCTGCTTTTAAGTTTGAAAGACTCGTTCGTCCCATCGGTGAGTGGGATGCGGCGCAGAAGCCGGCCGTCCTGGTAAATGGCTGCGGTTTTTCCCTCAGATGAAGAACGGACCTGTATCCATATGGCGGCTGCTGCCGCAAAAAAAACAGCCAGTACGGCAAAGGTCAGCCAGAGAGCTTTTTTGTCGTATAGCAAACCTTTTAAAAATTTCATGACAGTCTTCTTTCTTACGATATATTTGAAGATATGAGTTAGTTTAGCATAGGTACAGGTAAAAAACAATACAGCTTTTCTTGAGGAGTACGGGTTTTATGAAGAAAAAATCATTAATTCTTGCGTTGTCCCTGGTAATCAGCACACTGGCAGGCGGCTGCGCCAGACCGTCTGTTCAGGAGCCGGAAGTCTATCAGCTGAGCAGCACAGCCATGGGAACGCTGGTTACAGAGACTATTTATACTGCAGGGGAAAATCCGGCTTCTTCGGTTTTGGAGCTTTTGACACAGACAGAGGATCAATATCTTTCCTGGAGGGAGGAAGATTCGGATATTGGAAGGGCAAATCTTCAGGCCGGACAGGGCGCGGCGGATGTGGACGGCAAAACCATGGAATATCTAAAAGAAACGCTGCAGCTTTCCAGGGACAGCGGCGGAGCCTTTGACCCCACCATGGGACAGCTCACCAGACTGTGGGATGTGGAGGCGGCCAATCCCCGGATTCCCGGCAGAAAGAAAATCAGACAGTATCTGAAAGAAAGCGGTTATGAGAAGATACACCTCAATGACAGCGGCACCCCCCAGGTGGAGCTGGAAGAAGGAGTGTCCATTGACCTGGGGGCTGTGGGAAAGGGCATTGGATGCGATGAGGCGGCAGAGCTTCTGCAGAAGGATTCCCAGGTTCAGGGGGCGGTGGTCGCCGTGGGGGGCAGTGTCCTTACCCTGGGCAGCAAGCCGGACAAATCCCCCTGGAAAGTGGCGGTGCGTGACCCGCGGGGCACCCAGGAGGAGCTGCTGGGTGTATTGAATCTTGTGGGGGAGACGTATGTGTCCACTTCCGGGGACTATGAAAAATATTTTGTCCAGGAGGGGAAGCGGTATCATCATATACTGGACCCTTTTACAGGATATCCGGCTGATTCAGGGCTGATTTCCGTGACAGTGCTGGGCAAAGACGGGCTGATCAGCGACGGGCTTTCCACGGCCTGTTTTGTCCTGGGAATGGAACAGGGGGCAGAGCTTTTAGAACAATATCAGGCAGAGGGGATTTTTGTGGATGAGAAAAAGCAGGTCTATGTGACAGACGGACTCATGGAAAACTTTGAATTGTCTGCCTCCGGCTATGTTGTGTTTCCTCTTTCGCCGTGATACAATAAGAGCTGTTGAAACTTTTACCAGGAGGAAGATTTATGGGAATTGTATTAAAGGATATTCAGGCTGTGCTTCCCAGGGACGGGCAGGATGTGGTCTGCCGGACCGATATTTATCTGCAGGATGATAAAATTGCGGGAATTGGGGAGAAGCCGGAAGGTTTTTCACAAGACCGGGTGGTTGACGGTAAGGACAAGCTGGTGATTCCCGGACTGATTAACGCCCATACCCATTCTTATATGGCCATTATGCGCAATGTGGCAGACGATTTGACTTTTGAGGACTGGCTGTTCGGACATATCGAGCCCATTGAGGACAGGCTGGAGCCGGAAGATGCGTACTGGGGCGCGTGTCTGGCTATTTTGGAGATGATGAAGTCCGGCACCACCTGTTTTTCTGATATGCAGATGCACATCCATCAGACTTCCCGGGCTGTGTCTGAGTCCGGAATGCGGGCGGTGATTTCCCGGGGACTGGTGGGCAGCGGCAATAATGAGGCGGGACAGGTGCGCCTGAAGGAAGCCTATGAGGAACAGGAAGCCTGGAAAGACTGTCCCAGGCTTACATTTTTCCTGGGCCCCCATGCTCCCTACAGCTGTGACGAGGATTTTCAAAGAATTGTGGCCCGGGAGGCGGCCAGAAATCATATGGGGGTTCACATTCATTTATCAGAGAGTGTGAATGAGGTGGAGAATATCCGGAAACAGTACGGGGTTTCCCCCATTGCGCTTGCCCAGCGCTCAGGTCTGTTTGAAGGACTGGCGGCTGCGGCCCACTGTGTCCATGTGGATGATGAGGACATGGATATTTTGAAAAAATGCCAGGTGAGTGTGATCACTAATCCGGCCAGCAATATGAAGCTGGGAAATGGATTCGCTCCTGTGCCGGACATGCTGGCAAAAGGAATCAATGTATGCATCGGTACAGACGGCGCGGCCAGCAATAATGCCCTGAATATGTTCCATGAGATGAATCTTCTGGCATTGATCCACAAGGGGAACAGGCAGAAGGCAGACTGTGTCAGCGCCCGGGAGATTTTCCGCATGGCCACCATACAGGGGGCGAAGGCGCTGGGGATGGAACATGTGACAGGGTCTATCCAGGTGGGAAAGAAAGCAGACCTAGCAGTTTTGAATCTGCGCACGCCCTCCATGATGCCGGGAAACGACCTGCTGGCAGGGCTGTGCTACTCCGCCAACGGCTCGGAAGTGGAAATGGTGATTATTGATGGTAAAATTACCATGGAGAACGGGAAAGTGCTCACCATGGACGAAGAACGGGTGTATGCGGAGGTTTCCAGAATATGCCGCAGGCTGGGAATAGGGAAGGCATAGAACTGATAAGATGGTTTTGGCGGATAGAGAGGAAAACATGCAGGAACAGTGGTGGAAAAAAAGCGTAGTATATCAGATTTACCCCCGGAGTTTTTGTGACAGCAATGGGGACGGAATCGGTGACCTTAATGGGATTGAGTCGAAGCTGTGGTATTTAAAAGAGCTGGGGATTGATGTGATCTGGCTGAGTCCTGTCTACCAGTCCCCCAATGACGATATGGGATACGACATCAGTGATTATCAGGCGGTTATGAGAGAATTCGGAACCATGGAAGACTTTGACCGTATGCTGGAAAAGGCTCATTCGCTGGGAATTAAAATTATGATGGACCTGGTGGTGAATCACACGTCAGACGAACACCCCTGGTTTGTGGAAAGCCGCAGGTCAAAGGACAATCCTTACCGCGGTTTCTATATCTGGAGAGAGGGAAGAGACGGGGGAGAGCCCAACAACTGGGGAGCCTGTTTTGGCGGATCTGCCTGGGAGTATGATGAGCGGACAGACCAGTATTATCTCCATTTATTCTCCAGGAAACAGCCGGATTTGAACTGGGAGAATGATTCTGTCAGAAGAAAAGTGTTTGAGATGATGCGCTGGTGGTGTGACAAGGGCATTGACGGATTCCGCATGGATGTAATCAGTCTCATATCAAAGGTTCCGGGTCTTCCGGACGGGCCGGTGGGAAGAAGCGGTTACGGGGATTTCGGGCCATATTGTGCCAACGGGCCCAGGGTACATGAATTTCTGCAGGAGATGAACCGGGAAGTGCTGTCCAGATACGACCTGATTACGGTGGGAGAGTGTTCTGGGGTTACGGTGGAAGAAGCCAAGAAATACGCGTCCTCCTCCGGCCATGAGCTGAATATGGTTTTCCAGTTTGAACACATGGATTTGGACGGCGGGGAGACATTTAAGTGGAATCTGAAGAAAATCAAGCTCTCCCAGCTGAAAGCTGTTATGAGCAAATGGCAGACAGAGCTTTATGGAAAGGCATGGAACAGTCTGTACTGGTGTAATCACGACCAGCCCAGGATGCTCTCCCGCATGGGCAATGACAGTCCCAGGTATCGGGAGGTGTCAGCGAAAATGCTGGGCACATGCCTTCATATGATGCAGGGCACGCCCTATATTTTTCAGGGGGAAGAACTGGGAATGACCAATTATCCCTTTGCCTCACTGGATGAATTCAGGGATATTGAAAGTATCCATGCCTACCAGGAATTTACGGAAAAAGGCATCATTTCCCCAGACGACATGTTTTCGTATATTTGCTACAAAGGACGTGACAATGCCCGGACTCCCATGCAGTGGGACGACAGTGAGCAGGCAGGGTTCACAACAGGGACTCCCTGGATTGGTGTAAACCCCAATTATAAAGAGATTAATGCCAAAGAGCAGATGGGCAGGCCGGATTCGGTATTTTGCTATTATCAGAGGTTGATTGCACTGCGCAGAGAATATGATATTATTGTGTATGGGGATTATGAGCTGCTGCTTCCAAAGAGCGAAGAACTATACGCCTATATACGCAGCTTTGGAGAGGAAAAACTTCTGACAGTCTGCAATTTTACCGATCAGACGGTGGTATTTGAGAGTCCGGATGATTTAAAAGGCAGAAATGGAAAGCTGTTGATTTCTAACTATGACCGGGAGGAATTCCAGGATGTCATTACACTTTCAGCTTATGAGTGTATGGCCGTTTATTATGGAGATTCCGGGCAGTGAAGGAATCAGGTGGTAAAATAAATGAGGAGGAATGTTATGGAAAGTGAAATCAGAGATATTCAGCTGGCAGAGTCCGGAGAACGGAAGATTCAGTGGGTGAAAAGAAACTGCGACCTTCTGAGGACGCTGGAGGAGGAATTTGCCCAGACAAAACCCTTTGCAGGGAAGAAGATTGCCCTGTCTGTGCATCTGGAGGCAAAGACTGCCTATCTTTGTAAAGTTCTGGCTGCGGGAGGGGCGCAGATGTATATTACCGGAAGCAATCCGCTCTCCACACAGGACGATGTGGCGGCTGCGCTGGTGAAGGCAGGACTTCAGGTTCATGCCTGGTATAACAGCACCCCGGAAGAATACAGCGCTCATATCCGCAGTGTATTAAAGCCTGGTCCCAATATCATCATTGATGACGGCGGGGATCTGGTTCACATGATGCATACAGAATTTACAGATCTAATCCCTCAGGTAATCGGAGGCTGTGAGGAGACCACCACGGGGATTATCCGGCTGAAAGCCATGGATGCGGCAGGGCAGCTTCAGTTCCCCATGGTAATGGTCAACAATGCGGACTGCAAGCATTTGTTTGATAACCGCTACGGCACCGGACAGTCCGTATGGGACGGAATCAACCGTACTACCAATCTGATTGTGGCAGGGAAGATTGTGGTGGTGGCCGGGTATGGCTGGTGCGGAAAAGGAACCGCCATGCGTGCCAAAGGGCTGGGTGCCAGAGTCATTGTGACAGAGATTGATCCGGTGAAAGCCATTGAAGCGGTGATGGATGGATTCGACGTGATGCCCATGAAAGAGGCCGCAAAAGTGGGAGATTTCTTTGTCACTGTCACCGGATGTGAGAAAGTAATTGATGAAGAAGACTTTGCCCAGATGAAAGACGGGGCCATTCTGTGCAATGCCGGGCATTTTGACTGTGAGATTGATATGGCCAGACTGCGGGAGATTGCAGTGGACAAGCGGGAAATGCGCAATAATATTATGGGTTACCAGCTGGAGAACGGACATTGGCTGTGCGTGCTGGCAGAGGGACGGCTGGTGAATCTGGCTGCCGGAGACGGACACCCGGCGGAGATTATGGACATGAGTTTTGCGATCCAGGCATTGTCTGCCAAATATCTGGTGGAGCATCAGGGACAGCTGGACCAGAAACTCATTGATGTGCCAAAAGAAGTGGACCGGGATGTGGCTATGCGCAAGCTGGCTTTCCTGGGCAAGTCTATTGATGTACTTACACCGGAACAGGAAGCATATTTGAACAGTTCCATTTAGAGGAGGATATGGTATTATGAAAATCGGTATTGGAAATGACCACGCAGGTGTGGAGATGAAACATGAAATCATAGAATTTCTGGAGGCAATGGGCCATGAGACTGTGAATTACGGCACAGATGAAAAGGCCAGCTGTGATTATCCGGTATATGGGGAAAAAGTGGCCCGGGCCGTGGCAGCCGGGGAAGTGGATAAGGGAATCTTAATCTGCGGCACCGGTGTGGGCATCTCTCTGGCGGCAAATAAAGTGCATGGCATCCGTGCTGTAGTCTGCAGCGAGCCCGCCACAGCCCGGCTGTCCAGACTCCACAATGACGCTAATGTGCTGGCGTTTGGGGCGCGTATCATAGGCATAGAGCTGGCAAAAATGATTGTGGAAACCTGGCTGAATACAGAATTTGAAGGCGGAAGGCATCAGCGCAGGGTAGACTTGATTATGGATGTAGAAAACAGATAAAAATGTACGATTATTATTTGGCACAGTGGCTTCTTTTCTTTTTTATCTACTGCTTTTTTGGCTGGATATGGGAATCCTGTTATGTGTCCGCGAAGAAGGGCAGATGGGTGAACCGGGGATTTTTGCACGGGCCGCTGATTCCTATTTATGGGTTCGGCGCTGTAACTGTATTGTTTGTGGTGATTCCCGTGCGGGAGCACCTGGTTCTGGTGTATTTTCTGGGAATGGCGGCGGCTACACTGCTGGAGTATGCCACCGGGGCGGTGATGGAGAGGCTTTTTAAAGTCCGGTACTGGGATTATTCAGACAAGCCTATGAATCTTCACGGGTATATCTGTCTGGTATCATCCCTGGCCTGGGGCGCTTTTTCTGTACTGCTGATTCATGTGATTCATACGCCTGTGGAGCGGCTGGTTCTGAGTCTGGGAGTGAGGACAGCGGAATTTCTGGCTTTTTTCATCGCAGTTATGTTTGCGGCAGATGCCACACAGTCCTTCAATGAAGCCATGGATTTGAGGGAGATGATCGAAAGGCTTACAGAGAGCAGCCAGGAGCTGAAAAGGATTCAGAAACGCATGGATGTAATCATTGCCGTTCTCGATGCGGATGTGCAGGAGAGTAAGAAAAAGGCCGGAGAACTGTGGAAAAGGGCCGACGAATATTTATCAGTAGAAAAATGGGCTCCGGAATTGTCGGAGACAATTAGTATTTATCTGGAACGGGCGAAAAAGAAATCCACGGAAACAGCCCAGGGACTCCGCGATGAGATTGCCAGATTGAGTGAGGAAATGGGCGGACTCCAGGAAAGCCTCAAGATGCAGCAGGAGAAGGCAGGCATGGTAAAGAGCAGACGGTATGTGCGTTCCATGCGTATGCTGCGCAGGAATCCGGGAGCAGTATCCAGAATGTACAGGGAAGCTCTGGAGGAGATCCGCGGGAAAAGCGGCATTGTCTCCCGTATCAAACGCAAAAATGGCAGAGAAACAAAAAAGAAGAGTTGACAGTGCATAAGGAAAAGGTGCAAAGTCCTGGGAAACCATAAGGACTTTGCACCTTTTCTTTGTTTTCACACAGAAGAATCACAGAATAAACACATTTTTCTAATATGATAAAATCTGCATATTATATTAGGAGGTATGGAGGATTGATTGAAGTCAGAAATCTGGTGAAGAAATACGGCAGCCATCTGGCTGTGGATCACCTGAGTTTTGTGGTGGAAAAAGGGAAAATCTACGGTTTTCTGGGTCCCAATGGGGCAGGAAAATCCACGAACATGAACATTATGACCG
>CANSYV010000015.1 GCA_947651335.1 uncultured Lachnospiraceae bacterium | reverse complement strand
AAACGGCTGGGGATTCAATAAGAGAGTCTAGAGAGGGGTTTCATGGGAAAAGAACTGGAACAAATCCACTGCCAGCAGGAGTCTGGTGATCATTTAAGAGAAGAATGCGGTGTTTTTGGGATTTACGACCTGGATGGACATGACGTGGCGTCCACCATCTATTATGGTTTGTTTGCCTTACAGCACCGGGGGCAGGAAAGCTGCGGAATCGCCGTGGGCGACACGCGGGGGAAACAAAGAAGCGTATCTTCCCATAAGGGAATGGGGCTGGTGAATGAAGTATTCGCGCCGGAAAATCTCCAGGCTCTTCATGGGGATATCGGTGTGGGACATGTGCGCTATTCCACGGCGGGCGCCAGCAGCCGGGAAAATGCCCAGCCTTTGGTGCTCAACTACATCAAAGGTACTTTGGGGGTGGCTCATAACGGCAATTTAATCAATGCCGCTGAGCTTCGCAGGGAACTGGAATATGGAGGCGCTATTTTCCAGACCACCATCGATTCGGAGGTGATTGCTTATCACATTGCCAGGGAGCGGGTTCATACGAAGACAGCGGAGGATGCTGTGGCCAATGCAATGAGTAAGATCAAAGGTTCTTATTCGCTGATTATCATGTCGCCCAGGAAACTGATTGGCACCAGGGACCCTTACGGCTTTAAACCCCTTTGTATTGGAAAGAGGGATCATGCCTATATTCTGGCCTCTGAAAGCTGTGCCCTTGATACAGTGGGAGCTGAGTATGTGAGGGATGTGGAGCCAGGCGAGATTGTCACCATCACAAAGGACGGGCAGATTCATTCAGACAGGCGTATGTGCATAGAACCCCAGGAGCAGGGCCGGTGTATTTTTGAATATATATATTTTGCCAGGCCGGACAGTGAGATTGACGGGGTGGGGGTATATTCATCCCGAATCCGGGCAGGGCGTTTTCTGGCCATGGATTCTCCTGTGGAAGCGGATTTAGTGGTAGGCGTGCCGGAGTCAGGCAATGCGGCGGCGCTGGGATATTCCATGGAATCCGGTATTCCATATGGAACTGCCTTTGTGAAGAACAGTTACGTGGGCAGGACGTTTATCAAGCCGGGGCAGAGCAGCCGGGAGTCCAGTGTCCAGGTGAAACTGAATGTATTAAAAGAGGCGGTTGACGGGAAACGGGTCATTATGATTGACGACTCCATTGTGCGGGGAACCACCAGTGACAGGATTGTGCGGATGCTGAGAAAGGCCGGGGCGGTAGAAGTGCATATGCGGGTCAGCTCTCCGCCGTTTTTGTGGCCCTGCTATTTCGGCACAGATGTGCCTGCCAGGGAGCAGTTAATCGCCTACAACCGGTCTGTGGAGGAGATCTGCCAGATTATCGGCGCGGACAGTCTGGCCTATCTGAATCTGGACAGGCTTGATGAGCTGGCGCCTGGGCTGGCAGTCTGCAGGGGATGCTTTACCGGAACCTATCCCATGGAACCTCCGTCAGAGGACATCCGGGGTGAATACGAAAAATAAAAGGAACAGATGTGATTGCAAAGGAGATACAGATGAATACGGAAATTTACCAAAGCCCTCTGTCCGAGCGCTACGCCAGCAGAGAAATGCAGTATATATTTTCTCCGGCCATGAAGTTTAGGACCTGGAGGCGGCTCTGGATTGCCCTGGCTGAGACAGAGAAGGAACTGGGCCTTCCCATTACCCAGGAGCAGATTGATGAGCTGAAAGCTCATGCACAGGACATTAATTTTGACGTGGCTAAGGAGCGGGAGCGCCAGGTACGCCATGACGTTATGTCCCATGTGTATGCCTATGGGGTTCAGTGTCCTAACGCCAAGGGGATTATCCACCTGGGCGCCACATCCTGTTATGTGGGGGACAATACGGACATTATCGTTATGACGGAAGCCCTGAAACTGGTAAAAAAGAAGCTTTTGAACGTACTGGAGAAACTGGCGGGTTTTGCAGAAGAATATAAGAGCCTGCCCACACTTGCCTTCACCCATTTCCAGCCTGCGCAGCCCACCACTGTGGGAAAGCGGGCATCCCTGTGGATGCAGGAATTCCTGCTGGATCTGGAGGATTTAGACCATGTGCTGGGCAGTATGAAGCTTCTGGGCTCCAAGGGAACCACAGGAACCCAGGCCAGTTTCCTGGAATTGTTTGAGGGACGCCAGGAGATTGTGGATAAGCTGGACCCTATGATTGCGGAAAAAATGGGATTTCAGACGTGTTATCCGGTATCCGGGCAGACTTATTCCCGGAAAGTGGACACACGGGTGGTGAATGTGCTGGCAGGGATTGCGGCCAGCGCCCACAAATTTTCCAACGATATCCGTCTGCTTCAGCACTTAAAAGAAGTGGAAGAACCTTTTGAAAAGGACCAGATCGGTTCCTCGGCCATGGCATACAAGAGAAATCCCATGCGCAGTGAGCGGATTGCCTCACTGTCCAGGTATGTGATGGTGGATGCCTTAAACCCTGCCATTACATCAGCTGTCCAGTGGTTTGAGCGTACACTGGATGATTCGGCCAATAAGCGGCTGAGTATACCGGAAGGATTCCTGGCAGTGGACGGGATTCTGGACCTGTGTCTGAATGTGGTGGACGGACTGGTAGTCTATCCCAAAGTCATTCATAAGCGCCTGATGGCAGAGCTGCCCTTCATGGCCACAGAAAATATTCTCATGGACGCTGTGAAGGCAGGCGGGGACCGCCAGGAGCTTCACGAGCGCATCCGGGAGCTTTCCATGGAGGCGGCGAAAAATGTGAAAGCAGAGGGAAAAGAAAATAACCTTCTGGAATTGATTGCCGCGGACCCGGCCTTCAGCCTTACACGAAAGGAACTGCAGGATACTATGGACCCGGCAAAATATGTGGGCTGCGCGCCCCATCAGGTGGATGTATTCCTGGAGCAGGTGGTACATCCCATACTTGAGGAGAACCGGAAGCTTCTGGGGATGACAGCAGAGATTCATGTGTAAATTTTCCTGAATATGAAGAATAGAAAAGCCGGACAGTACATAAGATGATACTGTTCGGTTTTTTTGTTCTTAATTATCATAAGGGAGAAAAGCATATGGATATTTTTGACGTACTGGCCATGGCAGGGGGCTTATCCCTTTTTTTGTTCGGAATGAGTGTGATGGGACAGGCTCTGGAGCGCCGGGCCGGCGAGAAATTAAGCGGCCTGCTGGGAAAATTGACCACCAACAGGGCAGCAGGGCTTTTGACAGGGCTTGTGGTCACTGCGGTGATTCAGAGTTCTTCCGCGGCCACGGTTATGGTGGTGGGGTTTGCCAATTCCGGGCTGATGACTCTGCGCCAGGCGGTGAATGTGATCATGGGGGCAAATATTGGAACAACAGTTACCGCATGGGTTTTAAGCCTTGCCGGAATCGAGAGCGGCAATGTGTTTGTAAAATTGCTGAAGCCATCTTCCTTTACCCCTGTGCTGGCCCTGGCAGGGATTATTTTCTATATGTTCTGCAAAAGCGCGAAGAAGAAAGACACAGGAATGATTTTTCTGGGATTTGCCACTTTGATGACCGGAATGGAAACCATGTCAGGCGCTGTGGCAGGACTGGGACAGGTTCCGGCATTTCAAAATCTCTTTTTAGTATTTCAAAATCCTTTTCTGGGGGTGCTGGCAGGAGCGGTGCTCACAGCCGTGATTCAGTCCAGCTCTGCCTCTGTGGGGATTTTGCAGGCCCTTGCTGTCACCGGGCAGGTGTCCTATGGCGCCGCGGTTCCCATTATCATGGGGCAGAATATCGGTACCTGTGTGACGGCGATGTTATCTTCCATAGGGGCGAATAAAAATGCCAGGCGGGCTGCCATGGTGCATTTATCTTTTAATGTAATCGGTTCCGCAGTGTGGCTGACAGTCTTTTGGATTGTCAAAATAGTATTTCGTCCCTCCTTTTTGGGGGAGGCGGCATCTCTGCTGGGCATTGCGGCAGCCCACACGGTTTTTAATGTTCTGTGTACCCTGTTGATGCTGCCTCTGTCAGGTTTTCTGGAACAGCTGGTGAACCGTCTGGTTCCGGATACCAGGGAGCCGGAAATACAGACAGAGCTGGATGAGCGTCTGCTGGCCGCTCCTTTCGCGGCGCTGGAGCGGTGCCAGAAGGTGGCGGGGGATATGGCCTCTGCCGCGGTGTCAGCTCTCACAGAAAGTCTGGATTATCTTTATGGGAAGCGGGCGAAAGACCCGGTATCCATCCATGAAAAAGAAGAAAAGACAGACCGCTTTGAGGATATTCTGAGCACGTATCTGATTCAGCTGAGCACACGGCAGATCAATGAATCTGACAGTGCCGAGGCGGCCAAACTGCTGAAAATAATCGGAGACTTTGAGCGCATCGCGGACCATGCTGTCAATATTCTGGAGTCAGCAGAAGAAATGAGAGAAAAGAAACTGGCCTTTTCCGCGGCCGCTGACGCAGAGCTGGCGGTGATCACCTCAGCAGTGAGGGAAATCCTTGATTTGTCCCTCACGGCTTTTCTGGACAATGATATGGAGGCTGCAGCCATGGTGGAACCCCTGGAGCAGGTGATTGACGGGCTGAAAGAAAAAATGCGCACCAGGCATATTTTTCGTCTCCAGCAGGGGGGATGCTCCATGGAGACAGGATTTATATGGTCCGACCTGCTCACAGACCTGGAACGCACAGCGGACCACTGCTCCAACATTGCAGGCTGTATCATGGATCTCAGGAACCAGAGCATGAATCTTCACGAATCCCTGCGGAATATGCGGCAGGAGGACCCTCAGTTCAGAGACAGATATGCAGTCTATGTGGAAAAATATCCTTTGGCGTGGTGAGAAAACAGCAGTCCAGCCCGTATAAAAAAGGTATTCTGCCGGAAGTTGCCGTTGAAAATTATCTGATGATGTACTATAATAAACCAGTAATGCAAGAAACAGGTAAGATAATTCAGAACTACGGGAGGTACTGCCAAATGGTTAAAGCGATTGTGGGAGCTAACTGGGGAGATGAAGGGAAAGGGAAGATAACGGATGTGCTGGCCAAGGAATCGGATATCATCGTCAGATTCCAGGGAGGAGCCAACGCAGGCCATACCATTGTAAATGATTACGGAAAATTTGCCCTTCACACTTTGCCTTCTGGAGTGTTCTATGACCACACCACCAGTATTCTTGGAAATGGCGTGGCCGTGAACATTCCTGTATTATTTAAGGAAATCCAGGAAATTGTGGACAGAGGCGTGCCAAAGCCGAAGATTTTTGTCTCAGACAGGGCGCAGATTGTGATGCCGTACCATATTCTGTTGGATGCGTATGAGGAGGAAAGGCTGGCGGGCAGGTCTTTCGGCTCTACAAAATCAGGGATTGCGCCTTTTTACTCGGATAAATATGCCAAAATCGGCTTTCAAATCAGTGAACTGTTTGGCAGTGAAGATGCGTTGATGGATAAGGTGAAGCAGGTCTGTGACATTAAGAATGTGCTGGTGGAGCACCTTTATCACAAGCCGCTGCTGAAACCGGATGAGATATTAAAAGAACTGCTGTCTTATAAAGAGATGGTAGAGCCTTATGTGTGCAATGTATCTGCCTATCTGTATCAGGCGCTGAAAGAAGGAAAAGAGATTCTGCTGGAGGGACAGCTGGGTTCGTTGAAAGATCCGGACCACGGGATCTATCCCATGGTAACTTCGTCGTCCACTCTGGCGGCTTATGGTGCCATTGGGGCAGGGATACCTCCCTATGAGATTAAGAAGATTATCACAGTGGTAAAAGCATATTCCAGCGCGGTGGGAGCCGGAGAATTCGTATCTGAGATCTTTGGAGAGGAAGCCGATGAGCTGCGGCGCAGAGGCGGAGACGGAGGCGAATACGGGGCAACTACCGGAAGGCCGCGCCGTATGGGATGGTTTGATACAGTGGCCAGCAAATACGGATGCCGGATTCAGGGGACTACAGATGTGGCGTTTACAGTGCTGGATGTGCTGGGATACTTAGATGAGATACCTGTGTGCACCGGGTATGAGATAGACGGAGAAGTGACCACAGAATTTCCGGTGACATCAGACCTGAAAAAGGCAAAGCCTGTGCTGGAGGTTCTGCCGGGCTGGAAATGTGACATACGGGGAATCAAAGAGTACAGTGAGCTTCCGGAGAACTGCAGAAAGTACGTGGAGTTTGTGGAGGAAAAGATTGGATTTCCCATCACCATGGTATCCAATGGACCGGGAAGAGAAGATATTATATATAGATAAGCAGCATTTCGGTGAACCACAGGGCCGGGGCAAAAGGCGCATTCTGCGCGGTTTTTGTCCCGGCCCTGTCCGGCGTCCGGCCCAGATGCTTTTTCCGGTTATTTTTTGTCGGACTTA
Source organism: uncultured Lachnospiraceae bacterium (assembly GCA_947651335.1). GTDB lineage: Bacteria > Bacillota > Clostridia > Lachnospirales > Lachnospiraceae > MGBC164599. The sequence goes on along the minus strand of CANSYV010000015.1, from coordinate 5,065 downwards.
TGGGTCCAGCGGTATACCAGCATACAGGCATATGTGATGACAGGGATGCCGATTGTGCACGCAAGGGACAGCTGGAACCAGCGGCCTGCACTGGGGCCGTCCATCAAAGCGGTAAATAATGTGAAACCGTAAAGCCCCAGCAGGAAGATCACACCGGCCAGCGCCAGGATTCGTTTGATTTTCTTCATTTGGTTCCTCCGTTTCAGCTTTCATTTTAAAAGGAGAAGGTTCGGGTGTCAATAAAAAATGTTGACAATTAAAAAATAAGATGATATGATTTGCGTAAAATTTAGATTGTAATCAGAATTGTGTCAAAATTGAGTGAGTGAGAAGGGATGTAGTTGTTATACGTATCGCACCTGATTCCGGATGATCACATGGCATGCCTGCTGAACCAGTATCATCTGGGAGTAGAATCTATTGAATTTTCCATTGGTTACTGCCTGGACGCGTGGGAAGAACGGGCGGCCGCTTATGAAAAACGTCTGGAAGCCATGGGCTGGGAGGGGGCTTTGAGCATACACGGTCCTTTCCTGGATTTGAATCCTGTGAGCTGGGATGACAAGATTGCCGCGGCTTCCAGAGAGCGGTTTGAACAGGCATATGAGGCGGCCCGCAGGCTGGGGGCAGGGAAAGTGATTTATCACACGTGTTTCGTGCCGTCCATCAATTTACTGGAGGGGTGGACCCAGCGGATGATTTCATTTTGGAATGGTTTTATGGAGGATAAAGGGCGGGAGATAACGGTGTGTCTGGAGAATGTTTTTGACCCTGAGTCCGCGCCCCTTGCGCAGATTGCCCGGGAAGTCACCCATCCGGCATTTGGTCTGTGTCTGGATATCGGCCACGCCCACTGGGCGTCCAAAGAGCCGGTGGAGGAGTGGATGGAGAATCTTAAGCCTTATATCAGGCATCTGCATCTGCATGACAATCATGGCGGCTGGGATGAACATCTGGGGCTGGGACAGGGAAATATTCCCCTGAAGTTGATTCTGGAGTTTATACGGGACTGTGAAAAACAGGCAGATCTCACCATAGAAAATTCAGACATAGAATTGTGCAGGGCGTCCATTGCGGTTCTGGAGGATTTTTTCCGCCGCATATGAATATACTACAATGTAAGGGAGGATTATTTTTATGAAGGAATTTCAGCATGTTTTACAGAACAAATTAGGCCTTCATGCCAAGCCGGCCGGTGAGTTTGTACAGATGGTAAAGAGTCTGGATTCGGCGGTGACAGTGGAAAAGGGCGGCCAGGTGGTCAGCGCGGATAAGCTGCTGGCGCTGGCATCTTTGGATGTGCACAAGGGTGACACGATTACGATCACATTCGAAAACGATGTAAGCGACGAAGAAGTGAGCAGATTCAAGGAGTTTGCAGAAAAACATTTATAGGAGAGCACGCAGGGATTATGGAGGAGAGGGCATGTTGACTGCTGATTTGTTATGTCCGCAATGTATCGAACTGCATGGCAGATCAGGAACCAAGACAGAGGTGATCGGTCATCTGATAGACTTGGTGATGAAAAGCGGGAAGATCTCTGACAGAGAGGCTTTCGAGAAAACGGTATTTCAGAGAGAACAGGAGATCAGCACTGGGATTGGGGACGGCATTGGGATTCCCCATGGGATTTGCAGCGGGGTGGATTCTCTGGTATTGAGTGCCATGGTGATTCCAGGCGGAACGGATTTTGAGGCCATTGACCACCGGCCGGTGGATCTGCTGTTTATGATTGTGATACCCAGCCAGAAGAGGGATATGTACCTGCATTTTTTAAGCAGGATTTCCAGGTATTTACTTCAGGATAAATTCACCAGGGCACTGCGCCGCGCGCCTTCAGCAGAAGAATTTATCCGCATCTTCAGGAGGGAGATTCCGGCACGGCAGTTTAAATTCGAAAATGTATCTTAAATTTAAAATATATGCTTGTCATTTCATGAGTATATGATATAATTGCTCCAGAGCCTGTTTGAATATTCAGACAAGCTTTTGGAGCATTTTAAAATTAATATAATAGGTCATATTTACGAATAATATGCAAAATAGATTTCTATGCGTAAAGTGTTCGGCGGATAGGGAGTTGCTGCTGAAACGAAAAGTTATCTGGTAAAGAGAGCTCTTAACTTTAACTTGCGATATGGGAATCGCACCCGTTGCGACAGTTGAGCCAGACATCTCATATTGTGTAGGGAATATTTTGGACATATGTTCTGCACATGATGGAGATGTTTTTTCATTATACGATGTTAAAAACATTCTCCGGATATGCGTATGATGGAAAGGAGAATATTTTCATGCTGGACGAGCAGAAAATTGAGGAAGGTGTACGGTTACTTTTGGAAGGAATCGGTGAGGATGTGAACAGGGAAGGGCTGAGGGAAACTCCGGCCCGCGTTGCCAGAATGTGCCGGGAAATTTACGGCGGTATGTGGCAGGATGCGGGAGTACATCTTGCCAAGCAGTTTGAAGCGGATAACAATGAACTGGTGCTGGAGAAAGATATTACGTTTTATTCCATGTGTGAGCATCATCTGCTTCCTTTTTATGGCAAAGCCCACATTGCCTACATACCCAATGGGAAAGTGGCAGGATTGAGTAAACTGGCCCGTACAGTGGAGGTATATGCCCGCAGGGCCCAGATTCAGGAGAAATTGACTGCTCAGATTGCAGATGCTCTCTGGGAGCATTTGAATCCCCAGGGCGTGATGGTTATGGTGGAGGCGGAGCATATGTGCATGACCATGCGCGGAGTGAAGAAACCGGGCAGTAAGACTATGAGTTATGCCACAAGAGGCTCCATAAAAGAAGATCCTCAGATGCAGCGGATGATTCTGGAGATGGTGAGAGGGTGAACCGGGTAAATCAGATTCTGTCCCATCCCCGTTACCGCCAGGCGCTGGACAAGACAGAAGTTTTGGAAAAAGACAGAGAATTCTGCGGCCATGACATGGCACATTTTCTGGATGTGGCCCGTATTGCCTATATTCATTGTCTGGAACAGGGGATGGATGTAAAAAAAGATGTGGTTTACGCGGCCGCTCTTCTCCATGATATTGGCAGATACCAGCAGTATGAAGATGGGATTCCCCATGAGACAGCCAGTGCCGGTCTGGCAGAGGAGATTCTGCCCCAGTGTTCTTATTCCCAGGAAGAACGAAGGCAGATTCGTGAGGCAATTCTAGGACACAGGCGAAAGGATAAGGAACCCCAGGGCAGTCCGGGACTGGGAAGCCTGCTTTACCAGGCGGACAAGCAGTCCAGGAACTGCTTTGCCTGTCATGCCAGAAAAGCGTGCAGCTGGCCAGAAGACAAGATGAATAAGGGAATACAGGATTAAAAGAAAGCACAGGTGGTTGTATGAAAATCGGCAGCAGGATATTTGATACGAATCGGAAATGTTATATTATGGGTATTCTCAATGTGACGCCGGATTCTTTTTCAGACGGGGGAAAGTGGAATACTCTGGATGCGGCTCTGAAGCATACGCAGGAGATGATTGACCAGGGGGCAGATATTATTGATGTGGGCGGCGAGTCCACAAGACCGGGGCATACGCAGATTTCAGAACAGGAAGAGATTGACCGGGTAGTGCCTGTCATCGAGGCAGTCAACAGCAGATTTGATATACCCATATCTGTGGATACCTATAAGAGCAGAGTGGCAGAGCCTGCCATCGGGGCAGGGGCAGACCTTGTGAATGATATCTGGGGCCTGAAATATGACCCGGAGATGGCCGGATTGATTGCGCGGACAGGGACTGCCTGCTGTCTGATGCATAACAGGGAAAAAGCGGATTATAAAGACTTTATGAAAGAATTTATAGAGGATCTGGGGGAATCGGTGCAAATCGCCAAAAAGGCCGGTATTGCTGAGGACAAGATTATCCTGGACCCGGGTGTGGGATTCGGAAAGACATATGAACACAATCTGGAGGTAATGAGGGAGCTGTCTCAGATGCATCAGTACGGGTATCCGGTTCTGCTGGGGACTTCCAACAAATCGGTGATCGGTCTCACGCTCGATCTGCCTGCGGATGAGCGTCTGGAGGGAACCCTGGCCACCACTGTGGTGGGTGTGATGAATCAATGCGCGTTTGTCCGGGTACACCGGGTTTTGGAAAATAAGCGGGTCATTCAGATGACGGAAGCGGTTATGGGCAGGTAGATATGGATAGAATTTTTATAAAAAAATTGGAAGTGTTTGCGAAACATGGAGTTTTTCCAGAGGAAAATGTACTGGGGCAGAAATTTCTCATATCCGCAGTTCTCCATACAGATGTTCGGGAGGCGGGAAAAACCGACGACCTGGCCAAATCCATTCATTATGGGGAAGTAAGCTGCATGATGAAAGAGCACCTGGAAAGCAATACATACTGTCTTCTGGAGCGGGCGGTGGAGACGCTGGCCAGGAAGATGCTTCTGGAAATCCCAGGTTTACAGGAAGTGGAACTGGAATTGGAAAAACCCTGGGCTCCCATCGGTCTGCCCCTGGAAACGGTTTCGGTGGCCATACGGCGCAGATGGCACCGGGCTTACATAGCGCTGGGGTCCAACATGGGGGATAAAGAAGAATATCTGCGCAGGGCAGTGGAAGCTGTGGGAAAAAGCGAAGACTGCCAGGTAGTGAAAGTATCCTCTTTCCTGCGGACAGCACCCTATGGGGGCGTGGAGCAGGAAGACTTTTTAAACGGATGCATGGAGGTGAGAACCCTGCTGACTCCCCGGGAGCTGTTGGAGTTTATCCACCAGATTGAGGCGGATGCGGGACGGGAGAGGAAAGTCCACTGGGGTCCCAGAACTCTGGATTTGGATATTATTCTTTATGATGATGAACTGGTGGATGAACCTGACCTGCAGATTCCCCACAAGGAAATGGCGAAAAGAGATTTTGTACTGCTTCCCCTGCGGGAGATTGCGCCTTTTCTCCGGCACCCGGTTACGAAAAAGACCATAGAAGAACTGGCGGAAGAACTGACCCAGCATTATGTTATGTAATGTGAGGCCGCCTGTCTGTTAATCTGGCAGCCTCGTCAAGGGGAGGATAAAAAGTATTTTTGTATTCATT
>CANSYV010000014.1 GCA_947651335.1 uncultured Lachnospiraceae bacterium | reverse complement strand
CATATGCGCGGTATAACAAGTCATATCCCTTGGCATTTGCCTTCAGATCCTCGATTCGAAGTTTGAAAGGTCTGGCCGCCTTTTCCAGTTCTTCCAGATAATCAGCCATCCCTTTATAGTTGTCTACGCCGAAGACAGCTCCTATGGTTCCGTAAACATCCACATGGATGACGGGACTGTAATCTTCACTGGGGCGAAACTGCTGAATACGCCTGCTGAGCCAGGCTATATATTCTTTCAGAAGTTCGCCGTGTTCCCCCAGTTTTTCCTGTACATTGTTAATCAGGGCGTGGGGGAGCACCTGGGCTCCTTTTACAATCATCTTGTCGGAGTTGTCATAGCGGTTATCCCCGGACTGGGTGAAAATGGGAATCGCCTGCTCCGATACCTCCAGTCCGTATTCATCAGCCGCCACCTGGCACATCAGCTGTTTTTTCGCCTTGGCCACCGCATCTAAAATGGCCTGGGATACCCCATAGCGGATGGCAGTGTGAAGCTCTTTGCCCTCTACACGGATCTCTTCCAGCTCTTTTGTCAGACGGCGGAAGGAATCCGCCTCCTGACCCACAAGCATGGGCTTCACATGTTCTTCGATAATGGGAATGAAATTCCCGGCCAGAAACAGGGGGTCCCTGCCTCCCGCCCCGGAATACTGCACAGCCGCACAGTCTCCATAGGCAATCTGGCCGTCCTCCAGAACCAGCATGACCGAAATAGCCTCTCCTGCCTGCCGGACACTCTGGAATCCTTCTGTCACAGGTTTTCCTTCGTATACTTCTCCATTTTTTACAGCGCCCTTCTTGATGGCCCTCTGGTCATCAAAGAAAAATCCGGTTCTGCCTTTCGCGCACACAACATCTATGATTTTCATTTTTTCCTACCTTGGCCTTCCCACTAATCTTCCTTTGCTGATTGCATAAACATCATCAATTACCATCTGGAACGAGGGTTCTCTTTTTTCTACTTTTGCCCGGAATTCGATTTTCTCACGGTTAAAGTCCGCCAGCTCTTTATTCAGAGGCACATTTCCCAGCTGGAGATAGCGCACAGCCCCTTCATTGTCCCTGGCCGGAAGCATATGTCCCGCATTGTGCTTACTGGGCGCAAAGGGAATGTCCAGAACTCCCGCTTTCACCGCGCGGATCGCCCCTGCCGCAATATCCCCGGTTCCCAGCTCCAGGCATTTGTCCACAATACACGTGGTCTCGCCTTTGATAATGGCTTTCTCCATCTCCAGCGTGGATGTGCTCAGCGCCTGGTCTGATAAAAGGGAGATGATTTGTTTCGTACAGCGCAGCCCCTGGGCATTTGCCTCTTTCGTGGGCACGCCCACAGCCTCATGGGGAGTCTTGACAATTACTTTTGTCGCCTTGGCCAGCGCGGCCACAGCACTGCCCCAGGAAATCACGCTGAACGCTTTTGCTTCGTCCTGGGGAAATCCTCCCATCCACTGGTGGAGAACTGTAGTCACCACCACATCGTTGTATCCGAATTTATGTAAATATTCTTCCGTCAGTTCTTCCAGTACCCGCAAAGCGGCGATGTCCTGCAGCAGATTTCCGCACTGCCCGTAACCCACAGTAATATTTTTAACTCCCTGTTCTGCTGCCAGAAGACTTTCGATAATGGCAACTGCATTGGAAATGGAAGGGGGCACCAGCGTTCCGGTGAGCGGCCCATAGGGCTCTCTGTTAATGGATACCCCCGCTTCCTCATAAATACCGGTCAGCCGGTCCACATACTGCCAGTCATAGATAGTCTTTTCCAGAGAAACATCCTTCGCATATGGAATATTATAGGAAATACCGCCGCCTTCATAACTGGAAAAGCCGCCTGCGTAGGCGATTTCCGTCAACAGCCTTGCGTCTGGAGTTCCATGGCGCATCTGTACCGGGATATCCAGGCTGTCAATGATCTGACGGCAGCCATTGACACCGTGGTTCACAGCCGGAAATCCATTGAGCATGGATTTCTGCTCTCTTACGGACTCTGCAATTCCAATTTCCGCATCCTGATAGCGGTTCTGCCTTGTATAGCTGTCTACCGTTGTGGGCAGCAGATCTGCCTCCCCTTTATCCTGCAGATAAGTGAGCAGATTAATATGATCCTGTATCAACGCCACCCCTGCCCTGGGCTGGATAAGGGTTGTCTTCTCATTTTTTGCCTTAATCAACCTCTTGGAAAAGGCTTTGCTCTCTGGAAGAGATTTGTGATACGCAATGCCTTCTTCCAGATCCACATCCCTGCCGGTTGGCCAATGCTGCAATATTTCCTGGCGGATGCCAAAGAATTCATCATCACATAATCGTTTGTTTTTAATCTCCATAATAACTGATCTCCCTTTTCATAATACCCAGCGCCGTATCCGGATATTTTCTGCTAAGCAGTCCCATGGCGGCTAATATATACTTTCTATCCACCCATATCCTGGCCTGTTTTGGCCTGAGAGAATGAGGACTGCCCGCCTTTCCCATGGCATAACTGCAGATTCTGTCCACATGTTCCGAATGAATCAGCGCGCCGCCGGTGGCCACAATATTTTTAACATCCCTCAGATCTTTTCCGCTCTGCACGTAAGTTTCCCCCATAGGGGTGTACACCTGCTCCACCGTCCCGGCATGGCGGATGGAAGCCGTCTCCACTGCTGCCGCTGCCAGAGCGTCGTCCAGCCGCAGAAATTCTTCATCAGCAGGAACCAGATCCTTGTGTTCTTCCAGATAGGAGAGCATTTCTTCTGTCCGCTCTTGGGTAAGTCCTGCCTCTGACGCAATCCGGGCAGTGCCTGCGGCCTCGAGAATCCCCCTGAGGCTGTAGCGCATGCCAATGTCCCCTTCTACGGTGCGTTTGGCATAAGGCTCCTCCAGCCCCTTGTAAACGGTTTTTGCGCTGGCCGGCTTTCCCCAGGCAATGGAATACACGTCTGTGGTGGCTCCCCCTAAGTCTATTCCCATCAGCTCGCCGATTCCCGGTTCTCCCCCATGGCCGCCGGCCAGAAGCTGCATGGCTTCCAAAATGGCAGACGGAGTAGGCATAATAATGCCAGATACCAATTCCATGGCTTTTGTCAGGCCTTTGCCCTCCACGATTTTCTTCAGAAACAATTCCCGGATAATTTTCTGCGCCGGCAGGATATTCAGCTTTCCCAGAACAGGCATTACATTCTCACAGGGAAAGACCTGCCTGCCGTCCAGGATTTCTTCGCATTCATCCATACAGCAGCGGTTTCCGGCAATCACAATGGGAATATCTTTCTCCAGCTGGGAAAGGCTCCTGGCATTGTGAAGAATGTTCTCTTTATTTCCCCCGTCTGTGCCTCCTGTCAGCAGAATAATGTCCGGACACAGCTTGTCAATCTCTCTGATATCGCTTTTTGTAAGCTGATAAGAATATGTTTTCATCACCTTGGCCCCTGCCCCCAGAGACGCCTCTTTTGCCGCCTGCACGGTAAGCTCCGGCACCAGCCCTGCAGCTGTCATCTTCAATCCCCCTGCCGCGCTGGAACAGGCGTAGGTTTCCGCGTATTCTCCAATGCCGGTCTGCTGTTTCAGCTTTGCGCAGGCATGGGCAAGGCCCTCATTGATGTCTGACTGGACTGTTGTAAAGCTGGAAGCTGTCCCCAGAAGCCTGCCTTCGTCAACATCTGCCAGAACCGTTTTCGTATAAGTGCTGCCAAAATCCACCAATAATACAGGCTTCATTCCATCACTCCCAAGTCTTCTTTTAATGCGTCTATGGTAGTCTCCGGCGGAGTGCCGGGGCCGAAAACCCTGTCAAATCCCATAGCGTGGAACCGCTTTTTCACCTCTTCAAAAGGCTGCTTGCCCACTACAATATTTCCGCCCACATACAACAGAATGCCTGCCAGCCCTGCCTCGTCGCATTTATCCCGCAGCCCTCTGCAGTCCAGTTCTCCGTGACCGTAAAGAGAAGAAACCACAATGGCATCCGCCCCGGTCTCAATGGCCGCCGCGATATATTCTTCCTGGGACACCATTACCCCAAGGTTAATAACCTCAAATCCCGCGGCAGTAAATGCGTGAAACAGGATTTTATTTCCCACTGCATGCACATCAGAGCCAATTACCCCGATTACTAATTTCTTCTTGTCCACCTTTTTGTATGCTCCTTTCCTGGCCTTTATGATTTCGCCTGAATGGTGTCGAGTAGTGTCCCGTCCCGGTACAGCACTTTGGCAACGGTCCGGCCTTTGCAGGCCACTTCTTTGGGAACCCCCGCCATGTCTTCCGCAATTTTTTTCAATTCCTGTATGTCTTTCACCGGGAGACCTGCCCTCACCAGGGTTTCCCGGAGTTCTTGGTTTCTGGGATTGACGGCGATCCCCCTCTGGGTCACAATCACATCAATGGTCTCCCCTGGCGTGGACCTGCACAAAACTTTGTCCGCAATCAGCGGAAGCCTGGCCCGGATAAGGGGAGCCGCCACAATAGACAGCTTGGCGCCCTGAGCAGTGTCGCTGTGTCCTCCGGAGCCTCCCATAATATTTCCATTGGAATCTGTGTGCACATTCACATGAAAGTCCGTATCTGCCTGGGTGGCTCCTAAGATCACCACATCCAGGCTGTCCACCGCACTGCTTTTTGCCGCAGGGCTGGCATATCTGCTGGCTGAAATTTCCCGGTGCCTTTTATTTTCCCGGATAGAGGCCACAGCGGACAAATCAAAGCACTGTACATCCAAAATGGTCTCAAAATAACCCTTTTCCATCATGGACACCAGATATCCAGTGATGCCCCCCATGCAGAAGCTCCCTGTGATCTTCTCCTTCTCCATCATTTCTTCCACATATTTTGCCACCGCTAAAGAGGCACCCCCGGCTCCTGTCTGGAAAGAAAATCCGTCCTTTAAATACCCGGAATGTTTTACTACCTGAGAGGCCAGCCAGGCAATCCGAAGCCCCACCGGGTCCCGGGTAATCCTGGTGGTTCCAGACACAATCCTGGATGCGTCTCCGATTTTATCTACACAGACCACATAGTCCACATACCCTTCCGGAATCGAGCAGTCCTGGAGAGGATAAGGAACCAGATAATCTGTGATTACCACAACTTTATCCGCATACATGGCATCCGAGAAGGCATAACCCAGAGAGCCGCAGGCGGAAGGGCCGTATTTTCCACTCATATTCCCCATGTTATCCGCACAGGGAGCCGCGATAAATGCGATATCCACTTTCGCGGACCCATTTTCCATATCCCCGGCCCTTCCTCCGTGGCTTCTGAATATCACCGGTTTTTCCAGAATCCCTTCGGAGATGGCTCTGCCCACTTTTTGGCCCATATAATTGACTTCCAGACCGGTTACCACCTGATTTTTTATATGGCCGATCACAGGCTCGTGGACATCAAACAGGGAACTGGCATTGACATTCAAGTCCCGGATTCCCATTTCGGCAGCTTTTGCAAGCACCATATTCAGCACATAATCCCCGTTCCTGAGATGATGGTGGAAGGAAATCGTCATATGATCTTTCAGACCTGCGGCAATAATTGCTTCCTTTAAAGAACTCACCAGCTTACTCACTGAAAATCACCTCCCATCATCTGCCTTTCCATATCCAGAATCTGCATGGCCCTCTTTACAATGGGGGCATCGATCATCTTGCCCCTTAAGGAAACCGCGCCTTTTCCCTGGCGTTTTCCTTCCTCGATAGCTTCCACCACATCACGGGCATATTGGATTTCTTCCGGAGCAGGGGAAAACACTGCGTTCACCGTCTCCACATGCCTGGGAGAAATCACCGCTTTCCCGGAAAATCCCAGGCTTCTTGCAAGCTGGCTGTCTTTCACCAGCCCCTGCATATCCTCCACATCGGTAAAGGGGGTGTCATAGGCGTCCAGTCCGCAGGCCCTTGCCGCGCACACAATGCGGCTGCGCGCATAGAAAATCTCCTGGCCTTCCTTAGTCCTTTTGCAGTGCAAATCCGCGGTGAGATCTTCTCCTCCCAGAAAAAGACCTGCCACCCGCCTGTGGGCAGAGGCTATCTCAAATGCTTTCTCCACACCCAGCACGGTCTCCACCAGGGGAAGAATCCCCGTACTTCCCACCTGGATTCCCGCCTGTTCCTCAATCTGCGCCATGTAATCCGCAACTACTTTTATATCCTGTCCGCATCCAGCCTTTGCCGGCATAATCAAATCCGGCCTGCATGGGATCACTTCCTCTAGGTCCGCCCTCCACTCCTGTGTATCCAGCGGATTGATCCGGATAATCGTCTCGCAGGCAGTGGGTTTTTGATATTTCAGGGTGTTCCTCACCAGTATCCTCGCCGCATCCTTCTCATCCGGCGCCACAGCATCTTCCAGGTCAAAAATAATACTGTCCGCACCCAGCACATCCCCATTGATCAGCATATTTGGTGCGTTTCCCGGCAAAAACAGCATGGTCCTTCTCATCATCTGCTTCCTCCTCTGCGGATAGCTGTCTCCATTCTGGCACGAATCACACAGTCAAGAGCCCCCCTGTCATTGACCCGTATCTTCCCGCTTTTGACTCCAAATTCTTCCAACACCTGAAAAACCGTGTGGTGGATTGCCTCCATATACTGCTCCTGCACCACTGACTGAATCTGCACGCTCAGCTGGTCATACGGCTCCACACAGATGAAGATATCGCTAGATTCCAGCGTACCGGCCGCCGCGTTTTTCCTGATTTCCATCTTCTTTACAGAACCCCTTTTCCCACAATCGATAATTCCAGGATTTCCCGTTCCATTTTCACAGCCTCCTGCTCCAGACGGGACACCTGTTCTCTGATTTCTTTTGTAAATGTTTCATCTTCAATAGAAGCCAGGTTGATTTTTACATTAAACAAAGCACCCAGCACTCCTGTCCTGGCCATCATGGCAGCCACAAGGCCGTCTGTCTCGGCTGTCTTATTTCCCTTTTCAATCATCAGTCTGGCAGCAGGCAGAATCTCCGCCGCCGCTTTTGCCACGGAGAGGGGTACCTTCACCGCTTCCTTCAGCCCATTCTGCATAGCCGCTTTCCTGGCCGCCTGCTCCTCTTTTGTTCCTTTCGGCAGACTCAATGCCTGCATATACAGATTAAAGGATTCGCTGTCCCTGCGGATATCCGCCAGCAGCTGTGCCCTCAAAGCCTTCATAACCGGAACTGCCTTTACCATCTCCCCTTCCGCGTCCGCGTATTTCTTCTTTCCTATGGTAAGTCCGGCCACCATTTCCGCCAGAGCCGCCGCCAGGGCCCCTGCCAGGGCTGAGATACTTCCCCCTCCCGGCACAGGCTCCCCAGAAGCCGTCATAGAAGCAAAAGCCTCAATCGTCATATCCTTCATAACACACATTCCTCCTTTTATAAGCGGGTCTCCAGCACCTGTCCGGGGTCAAAGTTCTCAATTCCCAGGTAATACTCCGCACAGTCCACCATGGCCTGCACAGGAATCAATCCCACTACCTCGCTTCCCAGCACGTTCACCCCGTAACGGCGGGCTTCCATGCGCACAGTCTCGAACACGGTATACACAGCGGTTTTTGTGTAATCGGTAAGATTCATAGATACCTGGGCAATTCCCCGGTCTTCCAGCATCACACCCATGGCTTTGCAATAGCGGAAGCCTCCTTTCAGGTGACGGATTCTGTCCGCGATTTTCTGGGCAATTTCCACCTGAGGGGTATCAAGGTTAATGTTGTACGCAATCAGGGGCATTCTCGCGCCAATGGCTGTCACGCCGCCTGTGGGATGAATGGTATCTGGCCCAAAATCCGGCTTCCACATTTCCTGGTCTTTCATTTTCTCCGCCATGCCCTCAAACTGCCCCTGGCGGACTTTGGCGAGATTCTCACGGTGGGGGGCTGACGCGGATTTTTCATACAGGAAAAACGGCTGGCCGAATTTCTCCGACGCCGCTGCTGCCGTCTCTTTCGCAATCCGGTCCGCGTCCTCCACTGTCACTCCCCGGATAGGGATAAAGGGAATCACATCTACACATCCCATGCGGGGATGCTGTCCTTCATGTTTCGTCATATCAATGAGTTCCACGGCTTTTCCAATGGCTTCTACCATGGCGTCACGCAGAGGCTCCGGCTCTCCGATGACAGTCACAACACTTCTGTTGTGGTCTTTATCTGAGGTGTAATCAAGCAGCTTTACCCCTTCTTTTCCCCGGAAACTGTCCACGATTTTTTCTATTTTATCCAAATCCCTGCCTTCGCTGAAATTTGGCACACATTCTATAATTCTGTCCATGCTTTTCCTGCTCCTTATTTTTGATAAACAACTTTGCCGTTTTTCAATACAGTTTGTACCAGATTGATTCCTGTGTGATAGGGAAGGTACTGGATGGACGGATATTTTAATATGACCGCATCCGCCTTTTTCCCCGGCTCCAGACTTCCCACTGTATCGGCCCTGCCCACAGCCGCCGCCCCGTTAATGGTCAGAGCGGTGATCACTTCTTCGATGGACAGCTGCATATAGATACAGCCCAGAGCAATTAAAAGAGGAATGGAATTGGTAAAACAGCTTCCCGGGTTCAAATCCGAGGCAATGGCCACCGCGCACCCCTCATCAATCATCTTCCGCCCCCGGGCGAATGGCTCTTTCAGGCAGAATGCCGTGGCAGGAAGAAGGGTGCTGATGACTCCCTTTTCAGCCATCCGGCGGATGCCCTCATCAGAAGCCTGCAGCAGATGATCCGCTGACACGGCGCCCACCTCTGCCGCAAGCTCCGCGCCGCCCAATGGAACCATCTCGTCCGCGTGAAGTTTCAGTTTGAATCCCATCTCTTTTGCCCGGTTCAGATAATATCTGGAATCCTCTACGGAAAATACATTGTCCTCACAAAATATATCTGCAAATTCCGCCAGATTCTCAGCCTTTACCAAGGGCAGCACTTCTGTTATCTGTTTATCCAGAAATTCCCGCTGGCGCCCTTTATATTCGGGAAGCACACTGTGGGGGCCTAAAAATGTGGGGACAATATCTATAGGATGGGTCTCGTTCAGCTGTTTCATTGCCCGCAGCTGGCGAAGCTCCGTCTCACAGTCCAGGCCATAGCCGCTCTTTCCCTCCACTGTAGTCACGCCAAATTCCAGCATGGCATCCAGCCTTTCTCTGCCGAGTGCCGCCAGCTCTTCCTGGCTGGCCTGGCGTGTGGCTGTCACCGTGGCGTTGATTCCCCCGCCCCGCTCCATGATGGACATATAACTGTCCCCCTTCATTCTCCAGGCGAATTCATCGGCGCGGAAGCCTCCGAAAATAAAATGTGTATGAGAATCTACAAACCCAGGCAGCACAGTCCTGCCTTGAGCCTCAATAATCTGGCATTCTTCCAGATTGATGCCTGCCTCCACCTGGCTGGTAGTCCCCACCGCTTCAATTTTGTCATCGCACATGAGCACCGCGCCGTCTTTGATTATGCCGGCATCATTCATTTCACCACCGCGCCTGGGTGCTTTTCCCCTGCAGGTTACCAGCTCCGACGCATGGCGTATCAAACATTTATTCATCCGGTCCGCCTCCTATAACTCCACATCTTTGCAGACTTCTTCTATGAGCTGGTCGCTGGCCAGATACGGCAGGGTGATGTAATCCTCTCCATTCCTTGTCTGATTGTACTCTGCCACAGTTTCCATGGAATGGCTGCACCTGCCCCAGCTTCTTCTGGCAACGCCAATCATGGTATCCCAGGGAATCACCGATTTGAGAATCTCATCCACCCGTTCGCTGCCGTCTAAGACCATGCCGAATCCGCCATTGATGGACTTGCTGATTCCCACGCCGCCGCCGTTGTGGAGAGCTACCAGAGACATACCCCTTCCGGCATTTCCCGCATAACACTGTACCGCCATATCCGCGGTGATATTGCTGCCGTCATAAATGTTGGATGTCTCCCGGTATGGAGAGTCAGTCCCTCCGGTATCGTGATGATCCCGTCCCAGCATCACCGGGCCGATCTCCCCGTTTCTGATCATCTCATTGAACTTCAGCGCAATGTCTCTTCTTCCCAGTGCATCCTGATACAAGATACGGCACTGAGTACCCACCACCAGGCCATTCTTTTCCGCATCCCGAATCCAGATATAATTATCCCGGTCCTGTCCTCTTCTTTCCGGATTGATGATTTCCATAGCCGCATGGTCTGTTTTGCGCAGATCCTCCGGTTTTCCGCTGAGACAGCACCAGCGGAAGGGACCATATCCATAATCGAACAGCTCCGGTCCCAGAATATCCTCCACATAAGAGGGGAAAACAAATCCCTCACTGGTGTCCACGCCGTTTTTCGCAATATCTTTTGCCCCGGCGTCAAATACCGCCTTCATAAAAGAATTGCCGTAGTCAAAGAAATAAGCTCCCCTTTCCACCAGGGTCTTGATTAAATGGTAATGTTTCACCAGAGTTTCATCCACCAGACTGCGGAACTTCTCTTTATCTTCCGCCAGCATCCGGGTTCTCTCTTCAAAGTCCAGCCCCTGGGGACAGTAACCTCCGTCATAGGGTACGTGGCAGGAAGTCTGGTCAGACAGCAGTTCAATATGGATATTTTTTTCCACTGCGTATTCCAGCAGGTCAACAATATTTCCGTGGAAAGCGATGGAGACAGATTCTTTCTTTTTCATATATTTTTCTGCCAGGTCAAACGCTTCCCCAGGAGCTTCCACAATCTCAGAAACCCATCCCTGGCTGTGCCGGGTCTCTATCCTGGACTGATCCACCTCAGCGATAATTCCCACACCGCCTGCTATTTCCACGGCCTTTGGCTGGGCGCCGCTCATGCCGCCAAGTCCGGATGTGACGAACAGGTGTCCCGCCAGATCCTGATCGTCCGGAATTCCCAGAATCTTCCTCCCTGCGTTTAGAAGGGTATTGAAGGTGCCGTGGACAATCCCCTGGGGTCCAATATACATCCAGCCCCCCGCTGTCATCTGTCCGTAGCTGGATACGCCCATGGCTGTGGCCTTGGCCCAGTCCTGGGGATTGTCGAACATCCCGATCATCAGGCCGTTGGTGATGATGACCCTTGGACTTGTCTTCTGGGATTTAAACAGTCCCATGGGATGGCCGGACATAACCACCAGCGTATGCTCGTCTGTGAGTTCTTCCAGATATTTTTTAATCAGCTGGTACTGCATCCAGTTCTGGCACACCTGTCCTGTCTCCCCATATGTCACCAGCTCATATGGATACAGGGCAATCTCATGGTCCAGATTATTGTCAATCATAACCTGAAACGCTTTTCCCTCTATACATTTTCCTCTATATTCATCAATGGGCTTTCCGTATATCCTTTCTTTGGGCATAAACCGATACCCGTAAATTCTTCCCCGGGTCAGCAGCTCGTCCAGAAATTCCGGGGCAAGTTCTTCGTGCAGTTCTTCCGGAACGTAACGCAGCGCGTTCTTTACTGCCAGCTTGATCTCCCTCTTATTCAAAGTCAGTTCCCTTTTGGGCGCTCTGCGGATACCCTCTTTAAAAACCGGATATTCTGGCAAAACCGCATCCAGTTTGATTGTCATCGCATTTCCGATCTCCAGATTATTCATAAGCCTCTCTCCCTTACT
>CANSYV010000013.1 GCA_947651335.1 uncultured Lachnospiraceae bacterium | reverse complement strand
GCCAATTCCATGCGATATGCTGCATAATCCCTGAAATGTCAACTGCAAGCTCTGAAAACCCCTTTATAGGAATCTCCCTCAGCTCATCTTTTGTCCATGCTTCGATATCTATAATGCTGATGCGCCCTTGCAAATCCAGGTTTGTACGTATTGCATCATCACTCCTGTGCGGCAGAGACGCAATAATGACTTTAAACCCTCTTCTGATCGCATCTTTAAATTGCTGTGCCATATACATCTGCATTGCGGGGCAGGCATAATGAAAATCATCCAGCAAAAGAACAAGTCCATGCTCTTTGTAATAATCTAATACATTATCCTTAGTAATAACATACGTTTCCGATATAATATCATTTGAACCCCCTCCTCTTGTAAATTCGCCGCCTGATGGCATGCCTGCCTTCGTCCCAATTTGAAACCACAAGCTCTTTTCATCATTAAAATCCGAACCTGTTACTTCCACCAGATGCTTAAACCCAATTACTTTCTCACATAAAACTGTTTTTCCAATTTTAGACGGACCTGATATGGAGGTCAGATAACCATCCATGCTCAATGCCTGTTTCAATCTTTCCTCATAAGTAAATCCTATCTTCATTTTCCTTGTAACATATGTGCTTTCAGGCAGCGCTCCTGGTATAAATACTTCTTGTGCCCTCTTTTTCACCATCATAAACGCCTCCACTCAAAAGTTAGAGATATTATATCAGACTTTTATGATATTTCAAATACTTTATAGTATTTTTATGTATTTAAAGTTTTTAATGTATTAGATGGTTTGCTCTAAAAGTTACCTGTCCAAAAGTTACGTGTTCCATTTATTTGTATCGTCTCCCCCAATTCCCCGCCGCCTGCAGCAGCACTGCGGCTCCGATCAGGCAGGCGGCGGCTATTTTTCCGGGGAGGCTGGAAACTGCCTGGGCCGCATTCCCTGCTGCGGGAATGGCCAGCCGTACTTTCCCGGCAAAATCCGCATAGGGCACTGGCCTCTGGTCTTCCCGGGGATTGGCATCGCCTTTGGTGATAAATTCTCCCATGAGCACCCTGTTTTCTACTACGCGGTGGGTAATCACCGCCGTCCCGTCTTCCCCTCCGTAATAGGCAATCACATCGTGTTCCCGAATATCTTCCGGCTGGACTTTCTGTATATACAGAAGACTTCCCACGGGAATGGCTGGTTCCATGCTGCCGCTGATTACTGTGTAAATGTGATAACCGAACATGCGGGGTACCGTGAGGGGAACACAGACGGCTGCCAGCACGATCAATAAAACAGTGCCCAGTGCACTGCATGCTGCAGCCACCGGGCTTTTTTTCTTTTTTGTCTGATCCAATTTTATCTGCCGCGTTCCAAGGAACTGTGCAAAACTCGAAATTTACTCATTCTTTTGCCTCATTTTGCGCTGGAATCGTCTATTTTCACAGCTCCTGAGTCCTGGCGGCTCCTTTCTCTATTTCTATGTTTTTTCAGTACTACGAATAATACCGCCAGCGCGGCAGCGGCGGACAGGGCAATGGAAACGCATGCCGCCAGGGGAAGCCCTTTTTTGAACACTTTATCTGCCTGTATATTGGCGGCTGGCACGTCTTCCTCGTCCAGGTCTTTCAGGTCCTGGCTGGCCAGGGGTACTTCCCCATCTCCTATCTGCTGGAGGGGCTGCTGTTCTTCCTGGCCATTATCGGTTCCTTCTCCTGCTCCATCAGCAGCCGTGTCTGCCGTATCCGAGGCCCCGCCGCCGCTGTCTTCATCCGCTCCTGTCTCCCTGGCTGTCTGGGCTGGCAGGACTGCAGGCGCTGTCCCCGGCAGAATCTCTGTAACCGTGTTGGTGATGGTCCCCGGAGTCCCTGTCTCCCGGACGGTTATGCCTCTTACTGCCTGATGATAGATGAAGGTAAAAACATTCTCCGCTTCATTTGCCGTCAGTGTCCGGGTAAGGGCTGCCACTTCCGGTTCATAGCCTTCCTTATACTTGTAGGCAACTACTGGTTTATCCCCTATGTTTCCATAATATTTATCGCTGGGAAGGAGTTCATTTCCAGCCGCATCCTGGTAGTTTACTGTATAGGCCGCCATATCTCCCCGCACGCCGTAGGCAGCTACATAGTCCGCGTCCCGGTCTACCCGGAATACTGAAGTGGCTGTGGTGCTGTTGTCCCGGCCGCTTTGGCGGATTCCTTTTACATAATAGCGGTTTTCTTCATTGAGCCGGATAGAATCTTTCTGGAGATCCAGGATGATGATATCGTCCTTTTTTAACCCGCTGACCGTTATCATCTCTTTTCCCACTTCCACCTGACTCTCCTGGGTGCTCCCACTTTTGGTATGGTCTACCCACAGCCGTACCTGATTGGTAAATGTCCCCTGATTTCCCGCGTAAATGGTTACTGTGTACGTATATCCCCCAGACGGCGCGCCTTTGCTTTCTGACGCGGCCTGTACACCAGCCGGAAAACTGCTGGCCAGCAGGCAGACAGCCGCTGTCAGAGCATATCTTAAAAATGCTTTATTTTTCATTTCCGGCCGCCTCCTCTCTCATCTGTATCCTTGTTTCTTTTCACTGCCACAGCCCCCAGAATCAGAAATGTGATTCCTGCCGCAAGGGCCGCTATACAATAGGGAAGTATCTTTACCGGGTCGCCGGTCTGCACTGCCGCCGCGATGATACTGGGGGAGTCCTGGCGCAGTGTGCGGCGCACTGTATTCTCTATGGGCGTGGGGGTGACTGTGACCGTCCGGCCCTCTGCCCGCTCTACCGCAAAGTTCATCCGCAGTTTTGCCAGGGTATCCTGGTAGTCATTTCCCTGGCTCTCCCCGTCCAGCTTCACTGTCAAATTCACGGCTCCGCTCTGACCGCTGTCCAGGGTATCCAGATAAAAGAAATCTTTCAGGGAATCTGTGGCCTGGTAAAGACCTTCGCCTGCTCCGCCTTTGTCCCCTTCTCCCCCCACTGCTTCGCTGTCATAAAGCACGTCTTCGCCTCCTGGCCCCTGGTAAGCCAGACGGTAGCTGTAAGCGCCTCCTTGGGCAGTCTCCTGGCTGTCTTCCAGCGTAGCCAGCATTTCATTGGTCATATACCAGCCTGTGGCAATGTCTCCCGAATTTTTCAGAGCCACTTTGAGATTGATACTGTCCCCGGGCTGGATACGGTAGATTTCCTCCGCCATTTCCTCTGAACTGAAATTACTGCTCATATTTCGGCCGTCGAATTCCACCTGCCAGTTTCCCGAGCCCTGATGTTCTTCGGCCCAGACAGGCAGCACCCCGGCAAGACTCAGCGCTGCCGCTGCCGCCACACATATTATTTTCTTATTCAATTTGCAGCACCTCCCCTCACTGCAGACGCAGGGTGTCATCCGCCGCCACATCCACGTCCACGCCCCAGGCGCTTTTTATGGCCTCTCTGGCATTGTGTGTCTGTACTGCGTCCACTTCCGCGGTCAGCTGGAAACGGTAACCGTCATACACATACCTGGTGGTAATGGTCCGATAACCATTCTCGTCTTCCACCACTGTTTCAGCCGCCTTTTTCGCTATATCTGAATGAATCTTTAAGGTATCGCACAGACTGGGGCTTTCCTCCCCTGCGGGCAGGACATTTTGGTAATACAAAACAGTCCGCTCTGCCGTGGATGCTTTCTCATCCACAATCCATCCATTCCCTTTGGATAAACCTAAATCTATCAGGCCGGGGGAAAGCGCCGTATCCCGCACGCCCTGGGGATTCTGCCAGTCTCTGTATAAAATCACCCGCACATACGCGTCAATATCCCCGCTGTTTTGTACGGTGAGCTTTTCCTGGTACTTTTTCCCCGGAACAACCGTTTTCTTCCCATCCCTGCCGGACAGATGCTGGAGAAGTTTCCCGCTGTTCTCACTCCACTGGCCTCCCTGGTGTTCATAATCCCGCCAGCTGACTTTCTCGCCGTTTTCCACCAAGGTAACCCCGATGCTGGAAACTGACATCTGCGCCGAGTAATTTTCGCTGTAATAGGTCAGTGCAGCCTGAGCGCTTCCCAGGGTGCTGGCCGCCAGCAGAACTGCCGATACTGCCAGGAGGAACACAGGTTTTCTCAATAAGGCCCTGATCTTCTTCATGTCTCCCCCTCCTCTTTAATGATAACTGTCCTGCACGGAATCCAGAATCACGTTCCAGTCCATATAAGGGCTGCCGTTCTCGTCATAGAGCACAGGCGTGCATTCCTGAACCACAATCACGTTAAAATCCTCTGTACTTTCCATGTGGTCGATTTTCACCAGCAGCTGCTCTGAAACAGAACTGCCCGCAGGCACCACGTCTTTGTAATAGTAGTAATCACCTTCGCCTTTTGTCCATCCCTGCCCGGATATGCCAAGGCCCTCCTGATATTTCTGCCCGGCAAAGACTTTCACCCGGACAAAACAGTCATAATCTCCCTGGTTCTCCACTACAATCCGCTTTGTCCAGTCCACGATTTCTTCCTGGGGCACGGTGTGGGTAAATCCCAGGCTCACCGAAGCGCCGCCGGAAGCGGTGACATATGTGGTGAAATACGCCATGGCCCGCCCCGCCGCCCCGCTGGCGGACAGCAGTAAGACGGCACCTGCCAGGCAGAGAATCTTCTTATTCAGATATTTTTTCATCCCATCCTCCTCTCGTGAAAGCATGTTTCCTGAGCGCCTATTGCTGCCTGCTGTCCCTGCGCTGCTCCGGCGTCCAGACTCCGTTCTCATACTTAAAGTGGTTCACAATGCCGGAACCGCCGTTTGGACGCCCGTCATATTCGTTTTCAAAATGAACCAGCGCCGGGTTCTGCCCTTCCCCTTCTGCCGCAATCACTGTAGTCTGCCGGGGTTCTGTCACCGCTTGATAACTGGCGCCGCTGTACACTTCCGTCACTTCCACCACAGCCCCTGCTGGAAGTTTGTCAATCTGCACAGACTTCACTCCCGGTTCGTCAAACGTCAGGGAAACCACATCGCTGTATACAGACTTCCCTTCTTTTATTGCCTCTATCTGAAAAACAAATGACGCCCCGCCCAAAGTGGCATTGTAAGCTGTCAGTTCCTTTTCAATCACCAGGCTTCCCAGGCGGTCCTGCCGTTCTGGTTTTAATTCCGTCTCCACCTCATAGACCCACGAGTCATTTCCATTCTCGGCATAATAATTGTCCGGCAGGGCTGCCAGGTACGGTATAAAGTGATAGGTATATTCTGGAGACTGTACAGATTCCGCTCTCACCAGATACATTCCGGGAGAAAGCCCCTGTGCCCGTCCAGCGGCATATTCCTCTCCAGGCTGTCTCTGAACCAAAAGCTCTGCCGCCGGATGGATGTTTCCCGCATCCACCAGTGCTGACGCCTGCTCCGCCAGTTTTTCCCAGTCCTGGGCCGTGGTTTCCCCGCCGGTTATGGAAAAGTCCAGACTGGCAAATTCCTCCCGGGGAGTGTAAGTCCCGTCTGCCCCCACGCTGGCCGTCTGGTACAGCTTCACCGGAACAGACAGCGCCTCCAGTTCCGGGTACTGCCCATCCAATCGGAAATCCGCCGCGCATGCCCTGCCTGTGTCAATTCCTCCCGCGCCGTAGACTTTTGCCACTGCCGGCAGCAAGGAAAATAAAAGGGCCAGCATGAGTATCCACGCATCTCCTTTTCTACATCTTTTCATCGTCTTTCCACCTTCCTTTCCCTCTATTAAACCAGGATTTCATGATAAATATAATAAGCAGCGTCACACACAGCCCCATAATCAGGTACAGCATATAATAATCTCTCAATGCCCTCAGCATGGTATCCGCCGCGCTTTCTTCTTCCTCCCCTTCATAGGGCACCCGGGCGCCTCTCACCAGCAGCCGATGGGAATTCACACCGTAGGGCGTACAGGTAAAAAGTGTAACCTGGTCTTTTCCCTCCTCTATCTGAAGAGCCTTTGCCAGTGTCTGGGAATCATCCTTATCCACCATAGGCAGTATCCGGTCCACCCTGTATGCCAGGATTTCATCCAGCACATGGAGATAAAACTGGTCTCCCCGCTCCATCTGGTCCATATCGGTAAACAGACGGGCACTGGGCAGACCCCGGTGGGCTGCCAGCACACAGTGGGTTCCTTTGCCGCCCACAGGCAGCTTGGTACCACTTAAATGACCCACGCCGGTCTGAAGGATCTCCTCCCCGGTACCATGGTAAATAGCCAGGCGCAGGTGAATCTTCGGTACGGAGAGATAACCCATCACGCCATCTCCGGCTGGGTTCAGGACTTTCCAGTACTGGGTGTCCTCCAATTCCTGATGCTTCTCCCCGAACACGTCCCCGTAAAGGTTGTTTTGTTCCAGGGTTTGATTGAATTTTCTCGCTGCTTTCCATTCTTTTTTGAAGCTGTGGGGCGGGAGCCCGCTGAGAACTTCTTCATAGCTGCTGATCAGCTGGTTCTGCCTGTAATTGTTCCACTGGTCAGACACTGCCGGATAGGACAGAATCCCAAACCCCGTCAAAAATAAAAGGCCAAATAAGACAGTCGAAATCTTTCTTTTCATACCTTCTGTGCTCCTATTTTCCGTTTCCTGTCCTGGAAATAGAGAAATAAGATAAATACCCCGGTAACCCCCAGGCCCACAATTACCCACAACAGGTAGCTGGTATGAAGGCTGGTGCCCAGCAGAGATGCCGGCGTTATTTCTTCCTCCATGCCCTGATAAGGCATCCGGGCTCCCCTCACCAGCAGCCGGCGGCTGTTCACCCCGTAGGGGGTGCAGGTGAGCAGGGTCACCAGGTCTTTTCCTTCTTCGGATACCAGAGCGCTGGTGTCTGTGGGTTCTACCTCAGAGATTTGGTCCACCTGGTAGCAGAGAACATCATCTAATATGTAAAGCAGGAAATAATCCCCTTTCTCCAGTTTGTCAAGGTCTGTGAACAGGGCCGCACTGGGCAGGCCCCTGTGGGCCGAAATCACCGCATGGGTTCCTTCCCCGCCCACAGGCAGGGAACTTCCCGGCAGATGGCCCGCCGCTTTCTGAAGTATTTCTTCATCTGTTGTGTGGAAAATGGGAATCCTGATGTTAATCCGTGGGATCTGCACATACCCCATCATCCCATCCCCCGTCAGGTTCAGACATTCCATATAGGCTCTGTCCCCCATGCCCGCCTCCGCCGCTTCAGAGGCAAAAGAGTCCGGGAGGATATAGGGGAGCAGGGCGTCGTTGTAGCTTCTGGCTCTCCCCCACTGGGCCTCATAGTCGATCTTACCTGCTTTTGTGTCCTTTGCCACCACCTCTTCATAGGTGGAAATCAGCTGCTTCTGCCTGTAGTTGTTCCACTGGTTGGCCACGAAGGGATACAGCAGCAGGGACAGGCCAGTTAAAAATAGTGCGCATATAAAAATCGTCATGTATCGTTTCTTTTTCATCTGGACTCTCCTTATTGCTGTATTTGTATTTCTTTGTTTTTGCACCAGAGCGGATTTTTTCCGCCCTGGTGCTTCTGAAATTTTTCAGATGTTTCTTATGTACTGTTGTACTGTTACTGTACAGTTATGGCGGAGGCTGTTGAGCGGTTATTTCGCAGATGTTTTTCTGCGGCTCGCGAAGAACAGCCCTGCTGCGGCAATCATGATGATGCAGCCGCCGATGGTGAAAATGGTTGTGCCCATGCCGCCGGTGGAGGGCAGGGTGCTGATTTGTGTATTCTGAATGTTTGTACTGTCCGTACCATCTGCCATCTGATCATTTTCTGCCTTATGTTTTACAGTAACCGTGGCATTTGAAGTTGCTGCATTTGGTGTAAATGTATTCGTCGCTGATACAGAAGGATTTTTGGCTTCGCTAATCGTTATTGTCCAGCTCTTGAGTTCTTCACCTTCAATATCTGTCTCAATTACAATTTTGTAAACCGTATCATTTAATGTAAATCCGTCAGGTGCCTTTGTTTCTTTAAGGTAATAGGTTCCTGCAGCAAGCCCTGTAATGTGCAATTTTCCGTTTGCATCTGATTTAGCAGTATAGCCTTTTTCGCTAGTGTGTGTTGAATTTGTATATTGAGTGGTACATTCGTTTGTTTCTGAATCCCAATCTGTGTATAACGTAAATTCAGCATTTTGTAATGGTTTTTCCTGCCCATTTTCTTTCTTGGTCTTGGTGATCAAATCTGTGGTAGTTGCTGCACCATCAATATCAAACGTATACACCTTTTCTTTATCCTTTGTCTCTCCGCTTGCATCTTCCTCCGCAGGATCATTGGTATAATTTAATACTACTTCATTGGTGTGTGGGTTCTGATTAACGATTGCTTCTTCTGTCAACTCCGCTGTATACACGATTACTATTTCTAGTCCACCATTTGCTTTAATCCATGTAGGAACAAAGTTAATTGTATATCCGTTTTGAGTTGCATCTAAAGTAAATGTTCCCTCGTTTGCCTCAATACTCTCTCCACCACTTTCATACTTTAATTTGGTATCTACATCCTCATATTTGATGGGGGTAACGTTTGAATCCTTAAGTACTTGAATATCCCAATTCTGCTCAGAATTTTTCTTTAATTCCAAACCTGTCAGGGTATCTGTAATTTTAAATACAAGTTTGTTTGTATCGTACTCATCACTATAATAAGGAACCGTTGTTTTAACCGTATATTTTACAGCTCCGCCTAAATTCTGTGTCTCCACATTGGCTGTTTTCTCAATTTTTACCTCAGAGGACTTTGCAACTACCTTATCCGATGTCAACGCCCAATCACTATTCGCATCTACCGGGTTTTGTACCATTGTATTATCATTGCCACCTACTGAATAATACACGCCAAGAAGCATGGGATTATATACTTCTTTCCCGCCTTTTACTAAAACCAGCCAGTATCCTGCCCCAAGCCTTACTTTGTATGTTCCTAAGCCGTTGGGAACTTGCGAATCATTTGGCGTAAACGTAAACGGATTCTTTTCGCTGGAGTCTGTTGGAGTTTTTACTGCCTCCAATTTTTCTAAATTCTCACTCTTTGCGATAGCCATTGCTTGCTTATAAGTGATGTTCAACGGATCTGTAATTCCCAGATCTATTGTCACTTCTGAGTTATCGATTTTCCTCTCACTCACCGCCTGATATTTGACAAATCCACTGTCGTTATACACGGGTTCCACAATCCGATATGCCTCTATGGTGACCCCGGCTTCCACATTTTGAATTTGTGCCTCTGTCGTGTCTTCGGCTGTTGGCTTTGTTACTGTTATTGACGGCGCACCCTCCACTTCTTCCGCAAAAGCCGCCGCAGGCATTCCCATAATCATGGCAAGGGCCATAAACATAGCAAAAAATTTCTTCATAGTCTTCATTCCTTTCTTTTCTAAATTCCAATATGCTGCTTGTTTCTGTTTCTCAGGATGCATCTTACATCCTTTTGACTTTCACATTTTAAACTTTTCCCTGCACCTCCCCTCCCCGCGTATTTCTATATAAGATCAACGCCGCTGCCATCATCAGCAGGATTCCGCTGATCAAATATCTATAGATTCCCGGACCGCCGGAGCTGGGCAGTTCATATAATTCGTTATTGTAAACAGTAATCTCCACCTGGTCGTTGTGTTTGTCAGACAGTTCTATTTTCAAGTCTTCCTTTTTATATTCTCCGTCGTCCACGGTAACCTTCACATGGCTTCCCTCCCGTTCCAGCTGGATTTTGATTGGGTTTTCCAGACATACATATCCGCTGGGGGACTTGATTTCTTTCAGCCAGTAGGTTCCTGTCTTCAGGCCGCTGATAATGACTTTCCCATCACTTCCTGTCACATAAACGCCTTCCTGCCTATCTGGCTCCTGCCCCGGGCTGTCTCCGGTCTGCCCGCTGTCCGGCGGTTCTTTTCCCGCCGCGTCTGTCAGCGCTTCGTCCCGGTACAGCGTAAACTCTGCCCCTGCCAGGAATTTCCCCTGTGCGTTTTTCTTCACCAGAACCAAATCCGCTTTCTTAGGGGTGTATTGATTGGTAAATGCAAAGTCCAATGAACCGCCCTGGGACAGCGTGCCCATCTGAGGTTCCTTTTCCTTCAACTGATATTCGGAAGTAAGGAATTCCCGGTCTTCTTCCACTTGATAGTCTCCGGTGTCCAGGGACTGAAAACGTGCCGTTTCATTTGCCTTAATCGTAAATTTTCCGCCGTTTTCTTCCCCTGCCCCGGTCTTATAGGTTTTGACGGAGCCGCCTGCCTGCACGGCATACACTGCATTTTCCACTGGCTCATATTGGCCGCCGGGCCCTTTTTTAGTCAGGGTGAACCGGAATTCTCCCGGGGAAAATGGAGCTTCCCCTCCTGTATTTTCAATGTGTTTGGTGACCGTTAAGACCTGGCCTGGGTCTGCGGGTTTGTTCACAAAGGGCAGTTCCTCCACCCCATCACCCACCTGCCTGCTGGGGTAGCCTTCCGGGGAAGACGGAATAACCTGCACGTAGGCAGCATTCCCGATCTCGCTTACATTGTAGACCGTCCCGGGCTTTATCCCCATGAACACTGCCGCCTGGCCGGGCTTCAGGGAGAAACGGCCGTCTTGATTGGTCTGATGAATCTGGTCATCCACCCGCTTCCCGGCAGTGGTATAAAGACAGTACTGAGCTCCCGGCCATACCACCCGGTCCGCGTCTGTGAGCAGAAATGTAAATTCCACATCTGGTCTGCTGTAATCCTCCATGCGCTTTGTCACCATAAAGGACGCGCTGGCATTGTTGAATACTTCCACAGTCACTGGCGGCTGTGTGGCTCCCTCCCGGACGCTATTGCCAGTTATCCACCAGCCCTGGGCCTCCTGCGCCAGTTTTTCCTCATCCTCCCGGACCTTGTAGTCAACACCTGCCGGAATTTCTTCGAAAACAGCGGCACTGCCTCCTTTCAGGGTAAAATTTCCATCCTGTCCTGTTACGCCAAAACCGAGTGTTTTTCCTGTCTTTGTATCCACCACTGTGTAGGGTTCACCGCTGTATGCTTTCCCATCCAGCTCCAGCACAAAGGGAAAATCCGGGGTTTCCGGCGGTTCATAGCCTGATGGGAAGGAGATGGTCTTGCGTATCTCCAGCCTGGTCTTGTCGCCTTTCCCTTTCGGGCTGTACAGATTGGCGAACTCTGCCGCTGCCCCGTTTGCCGCCACAATGCCTGACGCGGACGCGCCGCCTTCCGGGATAATCTGCTGGTAATTGTCTTTGGGCTCCTCGGTTACTTCATAGCGGACTCCGGTTCCCAGATACTCGAACCTGGCTGTCTGCCCTGCTTTGAGAGAAAACGTCCCGTACTTTCCTGTGTGAAAGTCTCCGTCCACCTCTTTATTCTCAGCATCGTATACCTGATAGGGCACCTGGTCTGCCAGTCTCCCGTCTATCTTCAGGATAAACCGGAATTCATCATCTTCCGGCGCCGGATAACTTTCGTCTGCGTGTTCCACACGCTTGCTCACATACAGATCCGGCGACTGTTTCTCCTCATTTTCAAATGTCACCCGTGAGGACGGGAGTTCTTCTGGCTGTGTTTCTTCTGGCTGCGCGGGAATAAGCCCGCCGCCGGTAAGCCCCCTTGACGCGGCATTTGCCAATACTGTATTTCCCGCCGGACTTCCTGCCAAAAAACAGATGATGGCAAGGAAGGATATTATTCTTTTCATATATTTCATTTATGTTCTGGGGTCTATTTAGAGCAAAGACCCCATTCCTCCTTTCTCACATCTGTCAGCTGTTGTCTGGATTCCTCACAGAGCCACTCTTTACATCTTCTTTTGTAAGATTTGTATACCCTCCGCTGATCGTCACAAAAACCATTCCCTCCAGGACTGTACCTTCGTGCTGTGCCGTTACTTTCAGAGTCACTGTATCTCCCGGTTCATAGCCATCCTCACCTCGTATAATAAGTTTATAGCAAAGAAAACAAGCTATAGACTTATTCTCTTTTT
>CANSYV010000012.1 GCA_947651335.1 uncultured Lachnospiraceae bacterium | reverse complement strand
CATATCTTTTCCTCCATAACTTATTTGACATTTTTACCACTTAGTATCCGAGTATCTACGAAACGGTGTACTAATTGGTAAAAATGTCAAATAAGTTATGGAGGAAAAGATATGTTTTGTACTAAATGCGGTAAAGAAGTAAACGCTGATTGGAAAATATGCCCCAATTGTGGAAAGCCCTTAAACAATACGCATACAAATCATCATACGGAGTATTCCAAAACCCAGTCCGGCAATTCCAATCCTGCCGGGTATGCCAGGGGCCAGACTGGGTACTCCCATGATAATCCAAGGTATCCTGACTATCAATCCGGGGGCGGAAAGAGCAGTGCCAGGAACCACACCAGGAGTTATAAGCCCTCTCCCACCGCAATCATGTGGGGAGCAGCCGCAGGGATTGGAGTTTTGGGCGCAGTAATCTTTGGAGGCGTAATGTTGTCCAGCGCCAAAGAGAATAAAGTTGATACCATCGGGGATTACTACGTTACAGGCTGCAAAGATGTTGTGAAGGTGCGTGAGAATCCCGATGAAGAAAGCGATGTGTTGACGAAGCTTTCTAACGGGGAAAAGATTTCACTGATCGACAAAGAAGAAGATGAGTATTGGAAGGTTTACATAAAGGCAGAAGATGTGATCGGGTATATGCCCAATTATTATCTCACAAACGACAAAGACGCAGTGGCAGAACCTGTGACAAAATATGTAAACATTAAAGAGGGGAAGACTGCCACCATCCGCAGTCTGCCGAAAGGAGACGCGGCGGCAGTGGGTATCCTGGAAAGAGGGCAGAAGGTTACATTGATGGCAGATATGTCAGGTGATTTCGACTATATCTACGCAGGTAATTCCAAAACATACGGCTATGTAGAGAGCTCAAAATTATCCAGTAAGAAAGTGAAGACTGCTGATGCTTCTACGCCGGCAGCAGCAACGCCTCAGCCGGCGGCACCCACACAGGCTGCCGGGGCGCAGAATAAGGCCTGCGGTCCCGCAGCAGCACCGGCCACCCATCTGGGACAGTATTATGCTTCTGTCCAGACAGGTTATCTGGCACTGCGCAATGCCAAAGCATTCAACAGCTCAAATGAAATAGGAAAAATAAACAATGGGGACTATGTCTGGGCAATAGACACAAGCGAGACATACTGGTACGTATACAGCCCGTCACTGGGAATGTACGGGTATACCAACAGCAGCTATCTTACAACGTCAGCGCCTGCGCCCAGCCGGAGCCAAAGCCCCCCTGCCCGTTCCTATGCGGGGGTATATTACGCGAATGTAGCTTCTGGATACCTGGCCCTTAGAAATGACACAGCCTTTGATTCGTCCAACGAAATCGGCAAAATTGCCAATGGGGCGGAGGTAGATGTGATCAGTACATCACCAGGACAATATTGGTATGTATATGTGCCCAGCCTGAACCAGGAAGGGTATGTAAACAGCGAATACCTGAGATAAGAGGACATCATGTTGAAAGAGAAAATAAGAGAACTTTTTATAAAGCTGGTAATGTTTATAGCTGCCGGTGTACTGGCTGCCGGACTGATTATATTTGCCGCCAAAACCCTTTACCCGGAAGATGAAACGGCAAAAGAAGAAACTTCTTCTGTCAATATGGCAGAGAGCGAAAAAGCGCCTCCGGTTGAAGTAAAAGGATCTATTTCTGATAGCGCTTCAAAAAAAGACGCGGCAGACAAATCAAAAAAGAAAAAGAAGCGTAAAAACACAGATGAGGAAAATGCCCTGGTCACTATGGTTCCAACAGCCACCCAGGAAACAGCAGCGCCAGAAAACACCCCGGATACTCTGGAAAATGAGGCAGTCCTGGAACCGCCCGCTTCCAATGCCAGTGACAGCGGCATCGGCACCGCATCATCATTAGATGGACCCATACAAGATCTGATTGCGTCCCAGTACACAGCAGGCGGATCGGTGGCCGTCAGTGCCGGACGCATATCAGACGGCGCTCTCTCCCAGGTGAATAACCACAGCATGCAGGCCGCCAGTCTGATTAAGCTGTTTGTGGCAGGGTGCATGTATGAGACCATGGGGGATACAAGCCCATATGAGTCCCAGATCAGTTCGATGATTTCCGTGAGTGATAATACTGCCTGCAATTCCCTGGTGGCCGTATTAGGGGGCGGGGATGCCCAGGCCGGAATGGCGGTTATCAACGAATACTGCATGAATCATGGATTTTCTGAGACACATATGGGACGGCTGATGCTTCAGCCCAATGACCTGGATGATAATTATACCTCTGTACAGGATTGCGGGAATTTCCTCATGTCCATTTATAATGGAAGCCTGGCAGGGTCCAGTCAGATTCTTCAATATATGAAGCAGCAGGAACGCAGAAGCAAGATCCCGGCCGGTGTACCGTCAGGGGTGGAAACTGCAAATAAGACAGGAGAACTTGACTTTGTGGAAAATGATGCGGCAATTATCTTCCATCCCTCAGGCGCCTATGTATTATGCGTAATGTCTGAAAATCTCAGCGATGCGTATTCATCCCGGTTATTTATAAACTCCTTGTCAGAAACAGTGTATAATTTGATGGGATAAACACGCGTTTGGCTATGAAATGTGAGGTACCAGAATTGAGAAAAAGAATCTATCTATTTTTAACATTTTTACTTGCCATCCTTCTATCCGCGTGCAGTCCAAAGCAGTCTGCCAGTCTTCCGGAATCCTCCGCGCCCCCTGTCCAGGCGGATGAAACCGTATCTGCCGCTGAAGAACTGCCCCAGGACGGCGTCTACGATTCCAGGGAAGATGTGGCGCTGTATCTGCAGTTATATGGCTGTCTGCCTGAGAATTATATCACGAAACAGGAAGCGGAGGAACTGGGCTGGGAAGGCGGCTCTCTTGAGCCCTATGCGCCGGGAAAATGTATCGGCGGGAATCGTTTTGGAAATTATGAAGGTCTCCTGCCTGAGAAAGAAGGGCGGACCTATCAGGAATGTGATATTGACACCCTGGGGGCCGGCAGCCGGGGCGCGAAGAGGATTGTATTTTCCAATGATGGTCTGATTTATTATACAGAAGACCATTACAGCTCTTTTGAACTTTTATATGGAGAGGAAGGAAATGATTGAAGTAAGACTGGACGGCTGCCAAATCACTGACAGAAAGCAGCTCCATGACAGACTGTCTATGGAGCTGGGCTTCCCTGCCTGGTATGGTTCCAACCTGGACGCTTTGTACGACTGTCTGATGGATATCCACGAAGACACTGTGCTTGTGGTTTCACATTGGGAACAGCTGATGGAACAGCTGGGGGATTATGGAACCCGGTGTTCCCACGTACTGTCCAGGGCGGAAGATGAAAACCATTGGTTTCATCTGCGCAGAAAATAAGAAGCCGCCCCCTGTCCGTGGAGCCGCGCGCACGCGCCCTGGTCCGCAATCACCGCCACGTCCCTGTGAAGCTGCAGAATAGACGCCGGAAGCTGAGGGGTAACCGGCCCGCACAGCGCCTGGTATAAGGCGTCCGCTTTCGGCTCCCCTGCAGCCAGAAGCAGAATCTTCCTGGCACTTAAGATGCCCTTCATTCCCATAGTATATGCCTGTCTGGGCACTTCATCCAGGCTTTGGAAGAACCTGGCATTGGCCTGTATGGTGCTCTCTGCCAGGTCCACACAGTGGGTGCCTTTTTCAAATGATTCCCCCGGCTCATTGAATCCGATATGTCCGTTGGCGCCAATCCCCAGAATCTGAAGGTCAATGCCTCCCAATTTTTCAATCACCTCATCATATGCCCGGCACGCTTTCACGGAATCTGGTTCCAGGCCGTCAGGAACAAAGGTCCTGGATTTTTCAATATTAATGTGCTGGAATAAATTCGTATCCATAAAATAACGGTAGCTCTGCCGGTTATCTCCCCCCAGCCCTTTATATTCATCAAGATTTACACTGGATATCCCGGAAAAATCCACTTCTTTCTTCTGATGCCACTTCACCAGCTGTTCATATGCTCCCAGAGGCGTGGAGCCAGTGGCCAGCCCCAGCACCGCGTCTGGTTTCAGCACCACCTGAGCCGCGATTACTGCCGCCGCCTTTCTGCTCATTTCCTCATAATTTTTCACTTCATAC
Source organism: uncultured Lachnospiraceae bacterium (assembly GCA_947651335.1). Taxonomy (GTDB): domain Bacteria; phylum Bacillota; class Clostridia; order Lachnospirales; family Lachnospiraceae; genus MGBC164599. The sequence goes on along the minus strand of CANSYV010000012.1, from coordinate 8,189 downwards.
AGAACCATGTACGCCCTCCTGAATCATTCCGTCATCAATGCATCACACTACATCCATTAAGATAACCAATTTCTCTTTGTTTATTTCATACATTTGCCAAATTCATCCCCAACATTCACTTTTCTATGGCAACTGTACATAATCTCTGGTATAATAAACCATTAGAGAGACCGCATCCTTTCACGGATGTATGTAAAGGGGGAATAGCAATGCGCGATAAGGGTCTGATGCTGATCAGTGATGATTTTGCCATTGACAGAGAGATGCTGCGAGACATATTTGAAAACGAATTTGACATTCTGGAAGCAGAAAATGGACAAGAGTGTATAGAACTGGTGAAACAATATGGTTCTGCCATCTCCGTTGTCCTGTTGGATATCCAGATGCCCAAAGCTACCGGCCTGGACGTTCTGGAATACCGAAGCACTGACCCTGTATTCCGCAGTATACCGGTGATCGTTATCACCATTAACGACGACACTAAGAGCCAGATGGAGATCTTTCAGCTTGGGGCCACAGATTACATTACCAAGCCGTTCATTCAGGAAATCATCCGCTACCGGGTTCATAATGTGCTCTCTGCCTACAATGTAGAAGAAATTATGAAAGAAAGAGAGAGTCTCCGCGCTCAGTCCGAACTGGACTTGATGACGGAATTATATAATAAAGTCACCACAGAACGCCTGGTGGGCAGTCTGCTGGCCACTAATACCAGCCACAATGCCCTGATGATTGTAGATATTGATGATTTTAAATATGTCAATGATACCAAAGGCCACCTGGTGGGGGACCGTACCATCTGCGCCATCTCGGAGCTGTTGTCCGGATATTTCCGGAAAACTGATATTATTGGAAGAATCGGCGGTGATGAATTTATTGTTTTCATGATCGGTGTTCCTTCGAAGGATCTGGCCCGCCAAAAAGCTGATAACTTTTCTAAACTGCTGAAATACCAGCCTCACACCACTCTGCCTGTGAATGTGACTGTCAGCATCGGCCTGGTCATCTCAGACCCCCGGCCCTATACTTATGAGGAGCTGTTCAAACAGGCTGACCAGGCTCTGTATCAGGCAAAACGCAATGGAAAAGGACAGTATGCCGAATATGGAGTCGAAAGCAGTCTGGCGGATTTTCAAAAAGGAATTTTCACCGTCCTCCTTCTGAGCAAGAGCCGGGAGACCAGAAGCATTATAAATACCATCAGTGAAGGCATCCGCCTTCTGACTATCGCCGAACCCGGCGAGGCCGAATATTTCAAGAAGGAATTTTCATCTCAGATTCGCTTTTTGTATATTGATATCTCTGCGGAATCCGGTGACGGCGGAGAATTAATCCAGCAGATGTGCTCCATTTCCTGGCTGCAGGGCATACCTTTCGCCGCCATCTGCCAGGAGGGGAACATGGAACAATACGCCTGCGCTATTGAAAAGGGCGCTTCTGATATCCTGCCTTCCCCGGTGGATGTAATATTCGCAAAACGAAGATCCGAACACCTGTATAACCGGGAGCATTCGTGAAAATATGTGAAAATGTGCCGGCAAACCAAGATGTGTCAGTAATTTTCCTAAAAACGCTTAAAAAGGGCATGGCTGTCTAAAATAATGACAGCCATGCCCCTTTTTGCGGCGCCTGCTGTACGGGGAGCCGGTATCCCCCCGCCGGCGTTTCACTCATCCGCCTCCAGCTCAGCCTTTTTATAATTCTTCCGGTTCAAAATATCATAGATGCAGGGCACCACATACAAAGTCAGCAGTGTCCCATATAAAAGTCCTCCGATGGTGACAATGGCCATGGGCTGTACCATGTCCGCTCCCATTCCCATGCCCAGCGCCATGGTGGACAATCCCAAAATGGTGGTCAGGGCTGTCATGACAATGGGCCTCAGACGGGACTTTCCAGCCTGGATAATGGCCTCTTTTTTCTCTGTGCCTTCTGCCCTCAGCTGATTGATATAATCCACCAGGACAATCCCGTTATTTACGATAATTCCCGCCAGCATGACAAAGCCGATCATGGCTATAACACTGAGCTCACTTCCTGTAACGTACAAGGCCAGAAGCCCTCCGGTAAATGCCAGGGGAATGGTGAACATTACGATAAACGGGGACAGCAGTGACTGGAACTGGGCAACCATGATCAGGTACATGAACACCACTGCCAGAGCCAGCATCAGCAGCAGCTGTCCCATGGCGTCCTCAATGGTCTGGTTCTCCCCCTCCATCTCTACTGTATATCCTCTGGGCGTTTGAAAATCCTTCAGGGCATCTTCCACATCACTGCTCACCAGTCCGATATTGTACCCAGTATCCAGCTCTGCCGTTACCGTCATATAGCGGGACTGGGCATCTCTGCGTATGGACTGGGGTGTGGACGCTTCCTGAAACTGGGCAATCTTCTTCAGACGTACGTGCTTTTCCTTTCCCTGGCTGTCCGTATATTTCAGCTTCAGGTTCTGCAGATCCTCTCTGGTCAGCTCTTCATCTGCGTCCGCCCGGACGTAAACCTCGTAGTCTTTTTCCTCCGTAGCCAGGGTGGTGGCTGATGAGGCTTCCGCCAGATGGGACTGTATTTCCTGGAAAACCTGTGCCACAGTCAGGCTGTGCTCCATGGCTTTCCCTTTATCTACCACAATCCGCAGTTCACGGTCTGTCTCTTCGATTCCGTCAGACACATTGACAACCCCAGGTACCTTTTTCACAATGGAAGCCGCCTTCTTGGACAATTCCTGCAGCACATCCAGATCCCTCCCGGAAATTTTCACCTGAATGCCGCTTGTGCCCAGGGCGCTCATATCCATGCTGGATGTCTCCACATCCACCTGACAGTCAATGGACTTGGTCCTTTTCAAAATCTCCCTCTCCAGTCTCTCATTTCCCCACTTCCGGTCTTCCCGCAGAATCAGGTACATGGATACCGTGTCATGAGAGCCTTCTCCCATCATGGACGACATCATACTGCCTCCTGCCATGGCTCCGATATCCTCTATATCTTCGATATCCTCTATGCTGGCGATCACCTGGTCAGCCGCACTGGTGAGATCCTGAAAGCTCTGTTCCGGCTCCACGCTGACTGTCATGCTCACCTGGGTGCTCTCCATCTCCGGCATAAAGGCTGTACCGTTTGACATGGCCGCGGCCATAGAGCCCGCCAGAAGCGCCACGCTGGCCAGAAGCACCAGAAACTTCAGCCGCAGGGCCAGCTTCAGGGATTTCCCGTAAACATTCTGGACTTTCGTCAATATCCGCGCGGGTTTGGACTGGACCTTCCTCAACAGCCCAGCAGACATCATGGGCACCAGTGTCAGAGCCACAATCAGGCTGGCCAGGAGAGAATAGGCAATGGTCAGTCCCATATCCACAAACAACTGCCGGGTCAGTCCCTCGGTAAACACAATGGGCGCGAACACACACACCGTGGTCAAGGTGGAGGCACTGATGGCCCCGGCCACCTGGGAGGCACCTGCCACCGCTGCTTTCCTGGCAGGCATGTTCTCATTGCGCATCCGGTAAATATTTTCAATCACCACAATGGAATTGTCCACCAGCATGCCGATTCCCAGGGCCAGACCGGACAGGGAAATAATATTTAAGGTCACACCGCTGAAATACATCAGCACCAGAGCCGTCACCACACTGATGGGGATGGAGCAGGCGATCACCAGCGTGGGTCGGATATCCTTCAAGAACAGCAGCAGAATCAGCACTGCCAGTATGGCCCCGAATACCATATTCTGCAGAACAGAATTTACCACCATGTCAATGTAAATTCCCTGGTCCATCATAACAGAAACGTCCATCTGCTCATAGGTCTCTTTCAGTTCATCGAACCGCTCCAGAATCCGGTCTGTCACATCCCCGGTGGAATAGCCGGTCTGCTTCTCGATGGAGAGCATTCCCCCCGGCTGCCCGTTGAGATTGGCGTAAATCTCACTGGAATCGTTATGTACTGCCACGTCCGCCACGTCTTCCAGGCGTATGGGGTCCAGACCCTCCAGATTCATATCCAAAATCACCAGCTCCTGCAGGTTCTGGACATTTTGCAGCTTATCCCCTACCCGCACCAGGTAACGCTCACTGTCCTCTCCCACATAGCCCGCAGGCATGGAAAAGTTCTCTGCGCCCAGAATCCCCTTCACCATGTCTGTGGTGAGAATTCCTCCCAGCCGGCTTTTATCCAGAGCCTGCTTTTTGGCATCTTTCAGCTGCTTCTTTCCCGAGTCGATCTGCTGCTGGGCAGATTCCAGTTTTGCAGAGCCGGAGTCCACCTGGGACTGGGCAATGCTCAATTCCACAGAGGCCAGCACTTCCTTTGTATTCAGTTCCCCGATTCCAGTTGTAATGCCGCTCTGGCCGGACTCCAGCTGCACTCTGGCCGCCTCCAGGGCTGCCTTTCCCTCGTCCAGCTGGGCCTGGCCTGCATCCAGGGCCGCTTTCCCCTGCTTAATCTGTACAAGGCCGTCCTTTACTTCCTGAATCTTGGCGTCTGCCGCCTCCTGGGCTTCCTGAGGAGTTTCTGCCTCCAGAGCCTCCATGATTGTATTCAGTGTATTCTCGGACTGCTCCAGCGCCTGGTCGATCTCCTGAATCCCTTTTTCCACCAGCTCTTTGCTGCTTATCAGCTGCTGTTCCTGCTCTTTGAACTGGGCATTGTCCGGGTCCATCTGAAGCACTGCCCGAATCTGAACCAGACCTTCATCAATCTGCGCCAGCTGCCCTGTAAGCTCCTCTTTCTTCTCCTGCATGCCGGCAATGGCCGCGGGAAGCTGTTCCAAGGCCGACTTGCTCTGCTGCAGCTGCTTTAAGCCCGCCCTGGCTTCTTCCTCGCCGGACTCCAGCTGTTTTCGTCCATTGTCCAGCTCTGCCTGCTTTTCCTCCAGAAGCTTTTGATTTTGTTCCAGCTCCTTTTTGCCCTCTATGAGCTGGGTCTGGGCCTGGCTCAGCTGGGCAGCTCCCTGCCCGATCTGCTGGGCGGCCTGCTGTCTGCCGGTTTCCAGCTCCTCTTTTCCGCTTTCCAGCTCCTCCTTCCCCTCATCCAGTTCTTCCTGCGCGTCCTGAAGCTCCTGCTCTTTTTCTGAAAAGGTTCCCAGAAGGGCATCCCGGACTTTCTGATTCATGTCCGCGATTTTATCCTCGCAAATCAGCACATCCACGTCTTCTGTCACCGTTCCTGTAGTGGTGACGCTTGCCACACCTGCGATACTCTCCAGTTCCGGCTCCACATGGCTGGACACAAAGTCGGTCACCTCAGTGTCTTCCATACCCCCGCATTCCACTGCCGCCACCATGACGGGCATCATATCCGGGTTCAGCTTCATGATAATAGGTTTTCCCACAGAATCGTCCCAGTAGGAGCCGATTAAATCCAGGTTTTCCCGCATCTCAATGGTGGCCGAGTCCATATTGGCTGTCTCGGCAAATTCCAGAATCACCAGAGAAACATTTTCCTGGGAAATGGAACTGACATTTTCTATGCTGGTCACCGTGGCCATGGACTGTTCAATGGGCTTTGTCACCGCCATCTCCACAGTCTCCGGGCTGGCCCCCTGGTAAGTGGTCATCACAATGGCATAGGGCAGATTCATGCTGGGCAGCAGGTCCGTATTCATCTTGGTAAAAGAAACCACGCCCAGAATCAACACCAGCACCACTGCCACCACAACAGTATATGGCTTTTTCACACTTAAACGTGATAGCATTTCCTTCCCCTTTCTAGAATTTTAATTCTCTTATTGTAACACAATCAAAACCCAGTGGGAACTTTTTTTAGCCGCTCTGTCCAAAAAAATTCCTTACAGATGGAAAAGCACGAACCCTGCACCTGCCACATAAACTATATAGAAATCCCCAAAGAGGTGTAATTTTTTGAAAACCTTTCAAAAGCCCCTGACGGCGGACGAAGAAAGATATTATCTGGAAAAATACCGATCGGGGAGCCCACAGGCAAGAGATATTCTGGTAGAGAGAAACCTGCGCCTGGTGGCGCATATCGCTAAGAAATACCAGGGGCTGGACGAAGATCTGGATGACCTGATTTCCATCGGAACCATTGGTCTGATCAAAGCCGTTTCCACGTTCAGCCTGGATAAACAGACACGCCTGAGCACCTATGCGGCCCGATGCATCGACAACGAACTTCTCATGTTTCTGAGATCCCGGAAAAAACATTCCCGGGAAGTGTCTCTGTACGAGCCCATCGGCACAGATAAGGAGGGCAATGAGATCAGTCTCCTGGATATTATGGAAAGCCCTCCCATAGACGTGGTGGAACAATATACTCAAAAAGAACAGCTGGCAAAACTCTCCCGGCTCATTACCGGCACATTAAACGCAAAAGAATTTCAGGTGATTAAATACCGGTACGGACTGTATGGAGAGGATGAACTTACACAGCGGGAGATCGCCCAGAAACTGGGAATCAGCCGCTCATATGTGTCCAGGATTGAGAAGAACGCCCTCATGAAATTACGGCAGCTGCTCCTCCCTGCGTAAAATATCGTATTGCTGCACACTTTTATCCAACTTTACATATAATATTTCCCGGGAATGAGGCGCACTCTCCCGCTGGCAGCCCTTTTCATCCAGCAGTTCCAGCACGGCTGCCTTCTGGTCACTTCCGTCCGGCCTCATGATTTCTATCCTGTCTCCCACGGAAAACTTATTCTTCTGGGTAATCCGGCCAAATCCCCGGCCATCCACCCCCTCTACATATCCCAAATATGTGTACCCTCTTTCGTAGGTACTCTCATCATAAATCTGTGTATGTTCGTCTGGTTTGCCATAGAAAAACCCCGTGGTAAACTGGCGATACGTACACTGGGCAATCTGTTCCCGGTACCATGGCAGATTGGCGCGGTAGGCTTCCGCGCTTTTTTTGCAGTCGTCAATGGCCTTCCGGTAAGTCCGCGCCACTGTGGCCACGTAGAGGGCAGCCCGCATCCGCCCCTCCACCTTAAAGCTGTCAATGCCGGATTCCAGCAGGTCGTCCACATGTTCAATCATACACAGGTCTTTGGAATTAAACAGATAGGTGCCCCTGTCGTTTTCGTAAACCGGCAGATATTCCCCCGGCCGCTGTTCCTCCACCACCGCGTACTTCCAGCGGCAGGGATGAGTGCATGCCCCCCGGTTGGCGTCCCTCCCGGTGAAATAATTGCTCAGCAGGCATCTGCCGGAATAGGAAATACACATAGCCCCGTGAATGAAGCTCTCGATCTCCATATCCTCCGGAATCTTCCGGCGGATTTCCCCGATCTCCTCCAGGGACAGCTCCCTGGCAGACACCACCCGCTTTGCTCCCAGACGGTGCCAGAACAGATAAGTCCCATAATTGGTATTGTTAGCCTGGGTGCTGATATGGCGCTCGATCTCCGGACAGATTTCACAGGCAATATCATAGATTCCCGGGTCTGAGATAATCAGCGCGTCAGGCTTCAATTCTTTCAGCTCCCGAAAATACACCCTCACTCCTTCCAAATCCTGATTGTGAGCCAATATATTCGCCGTCACATATACACGCACCCCATGTTCATGGGCAAAGGCAATTCCCTCTCTCAGTTCCTCCATGGAAAAGTTCCGGGCCTTTGCCCGCAGTCCGTACGCCTCTCCGCCTACATACACCGCGTCCGCTCCATAAATCACTGCGATCTTCAAAACCTCCAGACTGTTTGCCGGTATCAGCAATTCTGGTTTTCTACTGGTCTGTGCCATCTGATTTCTGCTACTCAAAATATGGACAAATATATTCATACCGAAACTTTCCCTGCTTCACTCTATATGCTTTTGACTATCCAAAGATATGCCTACTCACAAGTTCTTGTATAATCCACAGTCGTAAATTTCCGGCTGTACTCTCCATCGGTACACACTTACAAATGCTCGATTATTCTATTTTTTAAGTCTTTGCATCCCTCAAATTAAGGACTTCCGTTTTCTTCACACTTCTCTTTCAGTTTTATCCGAAAATCATAAAATTTCTGCAAAGCAACGGCTTTTGAAAGCTGCCTGTTCTTCATCATTCCCGATACACTCAAATCTTCAATGTTTAATAAGACAGCTTGGTTTTCACCGCCTCATTCACGCAATTTATTGACATAATCGGTGCGGATATTATCCATCCTCTAGTATAATTCTACACTAATTACCGATACCTTTCACGTAGGATAAATTTTCAGCCTGCAAGGCGGAGGAATG
>CANSYV010000011.1 GCA_947651335.1 uncultured Lachnospiraceae bacterium | reverse complement strand
CCTCATAGGTGAAGGGAACTTCCTGTGTTGTATCCGCTCCTATGGTAATGGTTTTCGACGGCTGGTCTGTCAGCTTGGCCCAGGGCACATTCACGTTGGCGGATGCTGCCCAGTTCATGCCTTCCAGAAGCCCGGCTGCATCGTAATCGTCAGCAATCTTCTTGCCGCTGCTGTCCACGCTTATCAGCTTGTAGCCGCATTTTCCTGAGGGAAGCACTGTGTTTTCCTGCTTATTGGTGATGACCACGCCTTTTAACATTTTCAATACCACGCTGTTGGCGCTTTTTGTCTGTCTGTATGCCCGTACATGGGAGGGCTCTCTCTTATATTCCGTAAATGGAATATAATCGGTATCACTCACACTGTTCTCATTGGGGGTATCATAGACAAGCTTGTTGGCCCATCCAATCATAGTATCTGCGGCAATCCCTGCGCCGGAACCATTTCCCACGCCGTTCTCGTCGGTCAGTCCCCCCACTGTATCCTGATATTCTTCATTTACAGCATGGAACGCATCTTCCTCCATGTACTGAATCACCCAGTCTTTTCCAATGTCCACGCCCTTCAGATTCGTAATCAGGGTGCTCAGCTTAGCTCCCTTCACATTGGCAGTTTCGCCTTCGCCATGATTGATATAGGCAAATGCGGTTTCTTCATTTTCGCTTTTGATCTCGTCCAGAGTATAGTAATAGACGGCATCCTCTTCATCTGTAACTTTTCCGTTTCCGTCCGTATCCACGGCAATGTAAAATACAGTACCGCTGATGTCGTCTCCCTTGCTGTAGGCCGCCTTTTTCCTTTCCGCGCCTACTTCAAAAGTTCTCTCTGCCAGATAATAGTTTTCTGCTTTTAACTTAATGGTATAAGTTCCCGGGTCAGTAATTACGTCCGCGTGAAGCTCAATGCCGTCAGAGACAGTTGTATAATCTGCCGCTGTAAGCTCTTTTTCTTCCCCGCCTTCTTTTGCCAGAGCCACTTTTTGAATGTGGTCCAGAACTTCTTTTGCGTCGCCCTCTGCGGGAGCTACTGTAAATTTCGCCTTTTCTCTGATGTGATAGGTTCCTTTCGTGTTCACCGCAGCACTCTGTCCATCCCAGATATCAATCCCGAATACATTATAGGCAGTCTGCATTCTGGTGTTGGCGCTGGATATCACCTCAGCTTTCGCCTCATTGGTATCCAGAGCCTGTCCGAAACAGAAGCGGTAAGCGCTGCTGCGTGACAGCTCAATATCAGAAATGCCATTGCCTGACACAATTTTATCGCTGTTGGCATACTCCTGTCCAAAACCGAAACACAACAGAGGGGAGACAACCCCGCCGGCCTTTCCGCTTGCAATCACTTCCGGGTTGTTATACAAATCGCTCTGGGTGCTGTTGGGATTTTTCTTCATGGCATCTGCCATTCCCTGGGCAAACGAATACCTGGGCATTCCCATCAGATAGGAATAGGTAAAGTTTGTATAATAGCCGTTGGCGGATGCCTTTGACACGTCGGCCAGAACGGCTTTCCATTCCTGTTCCTTTGCTTCGCTGGCATAAGTGATTTTTCCGGTCCGCCATGCAACTTCACCGATTTCCATTTCCTGTGCCAGCACATCTGTGGCTCTCAGCCGCAGGGACTGGCCTGCCTGAAAGGAAATTCCGGATTCCTCCAGCAGGTCTGTCAGTTTTACGCCTTCCCCTTTCGCAAGAGAAGGATAACCAAGCATACCACAGCCAAATGTATAATACGGTGTCTTATCATACTTTTCCGCCAGTGCTTTCATATCATCTTCTGACCAGTATTTCTCTTTTATCAGTGTGCCGTTTTCGTCAAAATGACGGATGCCGAATCCCTGCGCGCTCACATCTGTGGCGCCTGCGATCTGGTCAATCTCCACCCAGTCAGTGGCTGGTTCATTTCCCGCGGATACTGCCGCTTCATTGGAAGATTCCTCTAACGCTTCATTGACAGCCCCCTGGTCTGCAGTCTCATCCGCGGCAGTCTTATCCACGTCTTCTATTTCAGGCGCCGGCTCTGCCAGCGCGTCGTCTGTGGTTTCCTGGACAGCCGGAAGTTCCGCCGCTGCCTCATTTTCCAGAGACTCCTCCACCATTGTCTCCATGACAGGATCAGGTATCTCCGCCGCAAATACTGCCGTGCTCATAGAAGATACTGTCATAACCGCTGACAATATCCAAGCCGCTGTTTTCTTTGAAAATCTCATTTTTTCCTCCTGTTTTGTGTTTTTTCCAAAGCGCGTCTGAAAACTGCTTTTTGCCGCGCTCTAATAACTGTGTCTGCCGGTCCTGTATGTACTGCACAGTACTACAGTCCATAGCAGAGCCGCTTCAATCCCAGAAGCGCTGCCGCTCCCGCGGCCGTGGTTCCGTAAAACAATACCTCTTTATCCAGATTGATATAATCTGCAATCGTGGCATTTGACAGGGTGCTTCCCGTACATAAAATCAGCTCCGCCCAGTGTAAAACCGTGTCCTCATAGGCTTTCACCCCGTCTAAGATCTCTACGCCGAAGCGGGTCTTTCCCACCAGTTCCGGATTGATATCCAGAAGGCGCATCTCGAACTTCTCAGACAACCGTTCCAGCAGGGCCGGCTGAAAACCGATCTGGGCTATTTTCACATTTCCATAGGTTTTCATCAGCATATCCGCCGCTTTCACGGCACATTCCTCCGGTCCGCCGTCTCTGCAGTGAATGGAACGGCCACACAGTCCCAGCTTTCTCATGACTGCGTTCAGCGCCGCGATAAATATGGATCTGTCATGGGGATTACTGATTATATCCAGATCCAGCACCTCCCGGAGGGTTCCCCGAAAGGCAGACGGCGTGCTGGTAAACGCCTGGCCGATTCCCCCGTCAAACTCCGCCTGTATCATCACCTCCTTTCCACCCAGAATGGGATAATCTTTCCTTTTGGTCTCCCCAATGGCTTCCTGGGGCGACAGGGCCCTGCACTGGATTTTGACTTCTTCATCCAGCAGATGGTGTTCCTCAATCACATGCCGGAATTTCTCCGCCAGTACAGGAAACAATTCCTCTCTTGTCATCTCTCTCCTCCTAACATCAGATTCTATTTGATCCATGCCGTAATATGTCTGGACTTACGTCCCTGTTCATCCGTGTATGTCCCAATCAGGGCGTCCACCTGGTACATACGGCGCAGAAGTTCTTCCGTGACCACTTCCTCAGCAGGCCCTTCCCGCCACTTCTTCTGCCCTTCTATGGCCAGGACACACGCCTCGGTTAAGAAGGCGTGTTCCGGGTAATGGGTGGTGAAGCAGATTCCCATTCCCTCCCCGGCAAGCCTCTTGATTTCCCTCAGCAGACGCATCTGGTTCCCATAGTCCAGATTGGACGCCGGTTCGTCCATGAGGATAAACCGCGCCTGCTGTGCCAGGGCCCGGGCAATCAGCACCAGCTGACGTTCCCCGCCGCTGATTTCCGTATAAATCTCATCCTTCATATGGCTGATTCCCATACGCTCCAGAGCCGAAAGGGCAGCCGCTTCATCCTTTCGCCCAGGCATGGAAAATCCCGGCACATGGGCGCTTCGCCCCATGAGCACCACATCAAAGACCCGGTAAGGAAACGGGGGCGCGTGGTATTGGGGGACATATGCAATCTGCCTGGCCAGTTCCACCCGGGGAATTTTCCGGATATCCCTTCCCTCTAGGCATACCTCCCCGCCCAGCAGAGACTGAAACCCTAAAATGGAACGGTACATGGTGGTCTTTCCGGCCCCGTTTGCCCCCAGAATGCACAACAGCTCTCCAGGTGCCAGCCCAAAGGAAATCCCGTCCAGAATCACTTTATGTTTCCTTTTTCCTGTGTATCCAAACACGGCGTTTTTAATCTCCAGCATTTTCTCCACGCTTTTTTCCGCTTCCTTTGCAATTGTAAGACACTCTCTAAGGACTTTCCCTGTTCAAAATCTTCACGGCTTCCTCCCGGGTCAGGCCGTACTGGAAAAATTCCTGGTAAAATTCCATAACCTCCCTTTCCATGTCCAGATCCTGAAAGGTTTCCGGATGGAGAATCTCCGCCATGTGCATTATCAGAAGGATTTTCTGAATTCCCATATCCCAGTAGAAAACCCCGGAGGGGCTCATGTGAATCTGTCTGTTTTTCACCGCGGCCAGTGACTGGCAGACTTTATTTTGGGAGATTTCCTCCAGAAGTTCTTCCACCGTCTCCCCGTGGTTCATGCCGCCGTGGTCCAGGAAGATCACATCCGGATTCCACTTCATCAGCTGTTCGTAGTCGATCTCTGTCCTGTTTCCCGCCTCCAGCTCCCTGGACACGGGAGTTCCCCCCGCCGCCTGGATGACTTCCATAATATCTGAATATTTTCCGTAAGTTGTGAGAATGTCCACGCCGGCATAATAGACTTTTGGACGGTCCTTTTCCTCCAGAGAATCTGTGGCCTCCTGAATCATGGAAAGCTTCTCATCAAAATACTGGCAGTACCGGTCTGCCCGTTTTTTTGCCTCATCTCCCAGCGTCAGGGCATACTCTCTCACCTGCTTTTTCACCCCTTCCAGGTGTCCGCTGGTTTCCCCGGGAAGGGCAGCCACCCCTGCCTGGGAGAGCTGATTCAATTCATTCTGCCTGGGAAAGGTATACACCATATCCGGGGAAAAGCTCATCAATTCCTCGAAGTTCACCGAAGTGTGCACGTTATTCAGCATGGGCGTCTCCACGATTCGGCCGAACACCTTCTCGGCCCAGGGAAAGTCTGCCGTCTGCACATCTGCCCGGACAACAATTTTCTCTTCCGCGCCCAGCATCACCAGCAGCTCATAGGAGGGGCCGTACACGGCGGCCAGTCTCTGGGGGTCATCAGGGAATTCCCTTTTCTGCTCCTTCCCTGCCGGCTCCCCGCCAGTACCGGATACCTGGGGAACCTGCCGCCCCCTGGCTGTTCCCTTCAAGGACAGGCCCTCCACGGCGGCCAGGGGGAAAATCTCCTGAATGCTCCCATCTTCCTTTTCCCTGAGCACCACATCCCCATCTTCACAGGAAACCACATCCCATAAATCATCCGCCCGCTCCACGGTATCGGAAATGGCCTGAGCCGTCTCACCTGCGTCTGCCCCCACATACAGATGAACCGGCTGCTGCTGGCAGGTGCCGCAGGGGTTGCTGGCTTCATCCTCATAGACATTGATGCTGTACCCCAGAAACTCCACGGTGCCCGCCTCTTTGGCTTCACCGCTGACCGCGATGGAATATTCCAGCGCTTTTTCCTTATGGCATCCCCCCAGGGCCAGTGTCAGGAAAAACGTAAGGCACGCCATTTTCCAGCCCTTTCTCATACAAATCCTCTCCTTCCCTTTGCCAAAAGCCCGATAAACACAGGCGCCCCCACCATGGCTGTCAAAATGCCGATGGGGATCTCCTGGGGAAACAGACATCTGGCCGCGTCGTCCACAATAAGCAGGAAAATTCCTCCTAACAAAGCCGCGCAGGGCATCATGCGGCGGTTGTCCGGCCCTGCCAGCATTCTGGAAAAATGGGGCACAATCAAGCCTGCCCATCCGATCATCCCGCCCACAGCCACACAGGAGGCTGTCATCAATGTGGCACAGAAAATGATCACCCCCTGGCTTCGTTTCACGGACACCCCCATGGTCTCCGCCTCATCCGGCCCTAAGGACAGCAGATTTATCCGCCAGCGGAACATAAGAAGCACAATGGTTCCCACAGCCACCGGCGCCAGGAGAAATACCATGTCCAGGGCCGTCACATAGGTGAGGCCGCCCATGAGCCAGAAAGCGATTGACGGCATGGTATCAAAGGGATCCGCCACATATTTTACCAGGGAGATCAGCGCCTGGAACAAGGAGCCCACTACCATGCCGCTTAATACCAGGACAATCCGGTTATGATCCATCTGCCCTCTCACCAGCCGCCCCAGCACACAGGTCAGCAGCACGGCGAAAAGCCCCATACCAAAGGCCAGAAGCTGGATGGCCCAAAGGCTCAGCTCCAGCAGAAACCCCAGCGCGGCTCCAAACCCGGCACCCGCGGACGCGCCCAGAAGATCGGGAGAAACCATGGGGTTTCTGAAAATCCCCTGATAAGCGGCCCCGGACATGGACAATCCACAGCCAATGACCACAGCGGCCGCAATCCTGGGAAACCGGGTACCGAATAAAACAGTCTCCGCCATAGAAGGCTCATAAACCTCCCCGGAAAGCTTCATACCCAAAATATGAACGAATTCAGAAAAGGAAACAAAGTAACGTCCGGCCATGGCGGAAAATACCATCAAAACAGCCAGACACAACAGCAATATCCCTGCCAGGCCGCCGAAATTTTTCTTCTTTCTATCTAACAAATCCAGGCACCTTCTCTTTTGGCAGAAACAAATACCGGTACTTTTCCTGCCCTTTTATTTTCACTGCCGCCAGATACCCGCCCCGGCTCATAAAGCAGCCATTCTGCAGGCCCGCGGCAATTTCCTGTATTTCATCTTTATCGTCAAATGTATATTTTTTCCCAAAGTCTTTCTGAATGAGAAATTCATCTGCTGTATCGGCACAATAAGACATAAAATACATCCCCATGGGCATCTGGGGCCCATGAATGCCCATATAGGGGTCCAGCTTCTGAAGATACACACAGGTTATCTTCGGTTCTTTTGGCAGAAGGGACAAAAGCTGATTCTCTTCCAGCCAGGCCAGTGTCCGTTCATAATCCGGTGTCAGATAAAGAAACCCGTTGTTGAGATGATAGGCATAATACTGGCAGTCTTCTTCTCCCCGCCCGGTGAACATGAGCACGGCCCTGGCCGTACCTTCCGGGAAATAGCGCCCCTGAAGCCCCATATCCTCCAGGTCTTCTGCCACGGCAGCCAAAAGCTCCCCTCTCTTCTCCTCTGACAAAGTGAGCTGGAACGTCCCTGTAAAGTACCCATCTGACAGGAACACACTGCCTGTCTGATACGCCTTCGCCGCCCAGCCGGGGCTGTCCGTATCACTGTCAAATATCCCCGCCTGTTTCTGTTCAATCTCCGGTTCTTCTTCCATGGAAAGCATCTGTTCCAGCTGTCCATAGGAAGCCCGGTCATAGTACCAGATATGCTCTTTGCCCTTTGTATCTGTGTAACAAAAACAGATATCATAGGGAACCACCGTATCTGAGATTTCCTTCCCAGGTTTCTTCTCCTTTCTTTCGGAATTGATAAAAATTTCCTGGAGGGCCTTCACCTTCCCCATGGAGGCTTCTTCCTTCACGGACAGGCGGCTGGCAATGTAATAACTGCGCCCTGTGCTGCTTCCCAAGGCCTCCTCATAGAGATATCCAGGGGCACCCACGTAAGATATCTGTGCCTCCCGGATCTCTCCTTTTTCCAGAAATCTCCTGTCACTGTGGAAAAATCCGCTGTGAAACACCACACACACCAGCATCACCAGCGCCCCCCGCCAGGCCGCAGATAAGAGTACTAACAGCGCCTTCCCCGCCAGGCCGCGGACGTGCCCCCTCCCACTCCTGGGAAATAAAAGCCGCCTCCAGAATATATGCACTCCGTAAAATCCCCCCATCCCCATGGCCGCAGCCATAACCGGACTGTAATCATAAAAAAACGAAAACAACAGAGAAAAGGCCAGAAAACCGGTCAGGAGAACCACCCACTGTTCCAGAACCAGATGAACTCCCCCGATTCCCGCCTCCTCCGCCTTCCTTCTCCACAGAAAAAAGCCTGCGGCCACAGCCAGCGCCACACACACCAGAGCCCAGCCCGCCAGCATTTTTGGCGAGACAGGCTGAGGCACATCAGACTTTAAAGGCCTGAGAAACTGCCCGTGTGTTTCCATCTCATCCAGAAAAAACAGCAAAGGATTGAAACAGGCGTATTCCTCCAGCAGGGAGGGCATAATCTGCCCGCCCCCGGTATAAGACACCACACCCCTGGCATTTCCCCAATATAATTTTTCCATCAAAAGATTGCAGCAGTAACACAGGGCCGTCACTGTTCCCATCACCCCAGCCCAGCAGACCAGGGCTTCTCCCAAAGTCCCTGACAAAAAGCTCACCGTGGCGGCCGCGAAAAAGCCGCACAAGGCCATCAGCGCCAGCCCTGCCCACAGATAGAGGGCATTTCTCACAAGTCCCTGATACCCGCCCAGAGCCTGAACATTCAGCCACAGAGAAACCGCCACAGGTATTCCGGTACACCCCGACAGCATTCCCGTCCCGGCCGCGGCCCTGTTTCGGTAAAGACCTGTCCGTGTCATTCCCAAGGAAAAGAAAATGGTGGTTTCTCTCTTATCCCTCACAAATCCAAACAAAGACATCCCGGCAAGCAGTCCCATCCCCATAGCGGCAGCCGCGGCCAGCGGTATCATCTGGGGATGGATCAGACGGAACTTCAGCTGGTCATGGGTAACCTCAATATTGAAAATGGAATCTCCCGGCAGTCCGGCTGTGTAAAAGGGGATAAGAATCAGAAACGCCAGAAGCCCCAGCAGAAAAATCCAGATATGATGTTTCACCACATAGGAAAAATCGTGTATCACAGCGGTATTCCCTTTACCCAAAGATTTTTTTCCAATCCGCATCCTTCTCCTGCCTTTCTCTGCGGAAGAATTCTTCCAGCTGAACCGGGCGGACCTGGGCCTGCCTGGCATGAATTCTCTCCAGCCTCCTCTGAGCCTCCTCTTTCGACGCTTTCAGAATACACAGATACCCCTGCCCGTCCTGTTCCAGCAAATCCGCCTTCAAGGCTGGCAAATCCCCTGCCCCTTCTGGCCGCGCAAACCTGCAGGTCTGATATTCTTCCTTCATCTGCTCCACAGAACCGTCAAATACCAACGCCCCGTCACTGAGCATTCCGATGGAGTCTGCCAGCCCTTCCAGTTCCTGCAGGTTATGGGAAGACACCAGCAGGCAGGCGTCTCTCGCCTTTGCGTAATACCGGATCATAGCCTTCACCTGCCTGCGCATGGTATAGTCCAATCCGTCAAACGCCTCATCCAGGAACAGACAGTCCCCGTGCACGGAAAATGCCAGAATCAGCCCTGCCTGCCTCTGCATGCCTTTGGAAAAACGGCTGATTTTCTCCGATGGGTCGATGCCGAACCATTCTGACAGACCATAAAAAGCCTGATCCTCCCACTTGGGATAATACCCCTGATAAAATTTTCTCATCTCCAGCAGCGAACACCTGGGAAAGAACGCTGCCTCCTCTGTCATGAAAAAGCACCGGCGTTTCATCTCCCAATTCTCAAACACCGGCTGGCCAAAGACAGAAGCACTGCCCCAGTCCGGGCGGTATATTCCGCATAAAATTTTCATCAGCGTGGTCTTGCCTGCTCCGTTACAGCCGACCAGTCCGTAGATCTGACCCCTGTCCACCTGGAAGCTCACATCCGAGAGCACAGAGAAACTTCCGAATTTCTTGGAAATATGTACTGCCTCAATCATTTCTTCTTCCTGCTTTCCTCTTTTTCAGGAAGACAGCAGATCCCCCGGCAGCAGCCACAGCCACCGCCGCGGCTGCGATTACCAGGAAATGCCCGCCTTCTTCCTGGGAAAGTTCCAGCTTTTCCGCTGACAATATGTAATCAGAACAGTGGAAAAGAGGGAGGGCCGCATATCCGTTTTCCACCACAATGTCTTCCTTTTCCAGGCTGATGCTCTTTTCTTTGTCATAGAGATAAAAGTTCAGTGTATCCCCGTCAGAATACTGATCTGCCACCCTGACATACACAGATGCCTTCCCCGGAAGCCCTCCGTCGTGGGCAAACGACAGATAGAGCGCGTCTGAGGTGAAGCCATACTCCCCTTTATCAAAAGGAAGCTCCCCCATCTCGATAGTCATATCAAAATCCTCCGCCCTTTTCAGGTCCTTTCCATAGAACTCCCAGGTATACTCGATGGTCTCTGCTTCGTCCTTCATCTGAAAATCCGCGTACATCTCTTTATCTAAAATCTGCTCCAGCTCTTTTTTTCCCATTTTCCCTGGAACAATGGGAATCATCATAATCTCGCCCCGGTCGCTCCGGATGACCATATGTCCGGAATCTTCTTTTTCTCCCCCGTTCTTTGAGGACTGCTCTTTCTGGCTGCTCTGGGCCTTTTTTGACTGCCGGGCCTTTTGGGTTTTGGAAGCTTTTTTTGATTTTTTCACAGAGGAAGCAGACACGGAATTACTGCTCTGGGCCGCTGACGCCGTTCCCCCGCGGGCTGCTGCCTGTACACCTGTGGAATCCGGGGCAGCAATCTCATTGGAGCCCCCCGCCTCATTCACCTGGATGCCGGTGCCGTCGTGTATGCTCCCGTCGTTTCCCTCCACCAAGCTGTTTCCAGGCGCAGACGGCTGGGAACCGTCATTTCCTCCTCCCCCGGATGATTCCTGAACCGGCGCAGGCTCTGTCACCGTCACCGATATTTCCGTCTGGGTGCTGTCAAACTGCCGGAGAAATGACGTTACTGTAATCACCGCAGTTCCAGGTGAAATGGCATTAATTTCCAGGAATCCTCCCTCATCGTATCTCACATCCGCCGCCCCTGTATTGGTGGAAGATACCTCTGCGAACGGATAATAGACAGAGTAATCCGTCCCGGCACAGATACACTCGCCGTTTTCGTCCAGACATTCCTTTTCGCCGCAGATCTGTGGGCATTCTGCCATGCCGCATCCTGGAAGCTGTCTGCTCTGGGCAGGGTCAAAGGAGATACTCACAACCTTAGACTGTCCGGCCTCCAGGACAACATTCTGCTCCCCGGCGTATACCTGTACAGGCCCCCTTTCAAAATATGCCAGAATATGCATCGGCCTTTCTGCATCGTTTAATATAATAAAGAATAACGAAAGCAGACCAAATATCAATTTTTTCCTTTTCATTTATCCTCCCTGATTTTCTTCGTTATCTTTTTATAAATATAACGATCTTTTCCTTAATTATACATACAAAAGGACAGATTGTCAACAAAACCTTAAAGCGTGTTTCTTATTTTGAAAAACAAAAAAAGCCGCCCATACTGACAGCTTTTTTTGTATACTCTCATTCTGAAATTTTTATGGAAAATCCTTCATGAATTCCAACAGCACTCTCTATTTTGAACTTCCGCACTCTCCCCCTGTTCCCCGCAGGATATCCAGGCCGTGGTCCAGCTGGGGCAGGATATACTCCAGGCTTTCCTTCACTGCCTTGGGGCTTCCCGGCAGGTTTACGATCAAAGTCTTTTTACGGATTCCGGATACGGCCCGGCTGAGCATGGCTCTGCCTGTGATGGTCAGGGAATACTGCCGCATAGCTTCCGCGATTCCGTTTGCCATGCGGTCACACACCTGTATGGTTGCCTCCGGCGTGAGATCCCGCTCTGAAAATCCGGTTCCCCCTGTGGTGAAAATCACATTCACCTGCCGCTGGTCTGCCAGGCGGGAAAGCTGTGCGGCCAGGGGCTGGATTCCGTCTGGCAGGAGCAGTGTCTCTATCACATTGTAGCCCTCCTTTTCCAGCATCTCCTGTATGGCCGGCCCGCTTTTATCCTCTCTTTCACCCTGAGCGCCTTTATCGCTTAAAGTGACGATTGCGGCTGTAAACGGACGGTCGTTAGGAAGGGGAAGCAGCTGAATTTCATCTCCCACTTTAATGGAACCACCCTTTAACACTTTGGTAAATACCCCTTCTCTGGGCATGATGCAGTCCCCCACCGCATGGAAAATGGCGCAGTGGCTGTGACATTCTTTTCCGATCTGGGTGAGTTCCAGAAGGGCATCACCAATCTGAAATCTGGAACCTACAGGTATTTTCCTCAGGTCGAATCCCTCTACCACCAGATTTTCACCGAACGCGCCAAAATCAACGTCTGCGCCTTTGGCACGGAAATCTTCTATTTTCTCAAAGGACAAAAGGCTCACCTGACGGTGCCACTTTCCCCCGTGGGCGTCTCCTTCAATTCCCCAGTCCTCTAACAGTACAGCCGAATCTATGGGTGATTTCTGTATTCCTTTTTTTTCGCTGATACAAATTGCCAGTATTTTTCCCATTACAAACTCCTCCTGCAGATAGTTTTGCTTCCAGGCACGCAGCCCGTTCCTTATTATTATAGACAGAAACAGCGGGAAGCACTTTCCTCAGAAAAATGCCTCCCGCTGCCTCTATGTATTACGCCTTTTTATCATCCTTTAAGTAAATGTACCAATATACCATACCAACAAGTACTGCGCCGCCCACAATATTTCCCAGTGTTACAGGAATTAAGTTTTTCACGAAGAATGCTCCCCATGTCAATTTTGCTGTGTCAGCTGTTGCTGCTGCCAGATAGTCGGCATTGCCCATTGCGAACAGACCTGCTGGGCCATAGAACATATTAGCAACACTATGCTCAAATCCGCTGAGTACGAATACCATAATCGGATAGAACAGTGCA